>DASVTZ010000105.1 GCA_036387335.1 Longimicrobium sp. | reverse complement strand
CGTGGATCTGGTCCAACGGAAAGCGCGTAGTCAGCACCCCGATGTTCATCAGGTCCGTCAGCCGGTCTCCTTCGTGCCGCACTTTGCTCACACGAGCCATCCGGGCCTCCTCGGGCTGGGGTCCGGTTATATCCTACCTCGCCTGGTGAACAAAGTAAACGGTATTGCGCGAAGGCGGATTTTGTGCTGTTGTTGGTGTGAGTTTACTTGTCAACCCGCCCCCCTACTTGCCCACGCAGAAGTCGCCGAACACGCGGCCGAGCACGTCGTCGACCGTGACGGCGCCGACGAGGTCTTCGAGGGCGGACGCGGCGGCCTGGAGGTGGGTGGCGGCGTACTCCATCGGGATGCCGCTCGCCTGCGCGTCGAGGAATCCCTGCACCTCGTCGCGGGCGGCGCGGAGGGCGCGGGCGTGGCGCTCGCGCGTTACCAGCGGCGCCTCGCCCGGCTCACCCAGGATGCCGCCGAACGCGCGGTGCAGGAGGATCTGCCGTAGCTCTTCCAACCCCTTACCGTTTGGCGCGGAGACGAGCACCTCTTCCGCGGTCCCGATCCCCTGCTCGCCATCGTCCGCCTTGGTCCGCACCAGCACCGCCCGGGCCTGGTCCAACCCATCCAGGAAGGCGGTCTCGTCGGGCTCGAGAGCGCGGCCGGCTTCGACGCAAAAGAGCACCAGGTCGGCGGCGGCGAGGTAGCGGCGCGCCACCTCGATCCCGATCCCCTCCACCAGGTCCGCCGTTTCGCGCAGGCCGGCGGTGTCGACCAGGCGGAAGGGGTAGCCCTCGACGGAGAGGGTGGCTTCCAGGGCGTCGCGGGTGGTGCCGGGGACTTCGGTGACGATCGCGCGCTCCGTCCCCAGCAACGCGTTGAAGAGCGACGATTTGCCGGAGTTCGGACGCCCCGCGAGCACGGTCAGCGCCCCCTCGCGCAGGAGCTCGCCCTCGGGGGCGGTGGCGAGGAGGCGGGTGATGCGGGCGAGCACGTCCTCCGCGGCGGCGCGGATGCGGGCCGGGGGGACCGGGGGCTCGTCCTCTTCGGGGAAGTCGATCGAATAGACGATCAGCGCCTCGGCGCCGATGATGGCCTCGCGCAGCTCCTCGACGCGGCGCGAGAGGCCGCGCTCCATCTGGTGGATCGCGGCGCGGTGCAGGGCACGGGAGCGGCCGTCGATCAGGTCCAGCACCGCCTCTGCCTGCAGGAGGTCCAGCTTGCCGTTGAGGTACGCGCGGCGGGTGAACTCGCCCGGCTCAGCGGGGCGGCAGCCGGCGGCCAGGAGGGCGTCCAGCACCAGCTGCGGCGTCAGCACGCCGCCGTGCGTGGTGATCTCCACCGTGTCCTCGCCCGTGTAGCTGCCCGGGGCGGGGAAGAAGGTGACGAGGCCGCGGTCCAGCAGCTCCCTCGTTTCCGGATGGCGTAGCGCAGTCAGCCGCTGCACGCGTGGCGCCGGTCCATCGGCGAGTCCGGGCGCAACGCGGCGGAGGACGTCGAGCGCGCCGGGGCCTGACACGCGCAGGAGCGCTACCGCGCCGCGGCCCTGCGCCGTCGCGATGGCTGCGATGGTATCGGAGTACGGAAGGCCGCTCATCCGGCGCGGTCCGCAAGGCTATGGTCCTTGACGCGGGGATGGCGCTGGTTATCGTACGGCATCGTTCGCCCCGCGCCGATCCGGCCTACTCGTGGCACACTGATGACGAGCATCCTCTCCCTGATCTCAGGCTCATTCGGCCGCGCCCTGGTGCTGGGGACGCTCTTTCCCGTCACGGTGGCCACGCTCCTCGGTCTGCTGTTCGTGGTTCCCTTCATGCCCGCCGACGTCGCGGTGCTGGCTCCGCTGGCCGCGCTCGATCCCGGGTGGAAGATCGTCCTCATCACGCTGATCGTCATCCTGCTCACCGGGCTCCTGTACAACCTGAACTCCTCGCTCATCCGGCTTTACGAGGGGTATCCCTGGCAACATTCGTGGCTCGGCAGGCGGGCGATCGCGAGCCAGCTCCTGCGCCGCCAGTGGGCAGAATCGAGGCGCCCGTTGCTGAAGAGCCTCATCGCGACCATCCGGGAGCGCGATTCCGCGGACCCCGCGATCGGGAAGCTGGAGGTGTGGAGGACCCGCCTCGGCCAGAGGGTCGTGAACGAGTATCCCGGCCCCGAGCTCGTGCTCCCCACACGGCTGGGCAACGTGATCCGCAGCTTCGAGGAGTACCCCCGCTCCGTGTACGGGATCTCCACCGTCTCCGTGTGGCCCCGCCTGGTGGGGGTGCTCAGCAAAGAGTCGCTGGCCCTGCTGGACGACAGCAAGTCATCGTTCGACTTCATGATCAATGCCTCCTTCCTCAGCGGGGCGCTGTCCGGCAGCATCTTCGTGGCGGGGCTCCTGGTGCCCGCGCGGATCCACTGGCCTGAGTGGCTGTTCCAGGTGGTGCTGGCCGGCGTGGCTTCGTGGCTCTTCTACCTTGGGTCGGTGAGCGCCGCAGCCGCCTGGGGAGAGCAGGTCAAGAGCGCGTTCGACCTGTATCGCTGGGACCTGCTGAAAAAGCTGGGATACACGGCCGCCCCAGAGAACGCCGACACGGAGCGGGAGCTCTGGACGGAAATCTCCAAGCGTATGATCTACGGCAATCCGCCGGCGGACCGGCCGCTCACA
This sequence comes from Longimicrobium sp., assembly GCA_036387335.1. Classification (NCBI taxonomy): domain Bacteria; kingdom Pseudomonadati; phylum Gemmatimonadota; class Longimicrobiia; order Longimicrobiales; family Longimicrobiaceae; genus Longimicrobium; species Longimicrobium sp. The sequence goes on along the minus strand of DASVTZ010000105.1, from coordinate 144,281 downwards.
CCCTATACGCATCATCCCACGCCCAACGCCGGGCCATCAGGAGAATCGTGATGTTCGATAGCCGCACGCCGGTTGCAAAGAAAGAGAAAGACGATCCCAAGCCCGATCGCGGGAACCAGAGTCCTACAGATACGCCCCGCCGGGAGCGTGGCAGGGATCGCGGCTACCCGGACCACCGACCGGGAGAGGGCGACGTCCGGGAGCGGAATCCACCCAAACGCGGGGGCGATGACCCTACCCCGGACTGGTGATGGGACGCACCACTCCCCCTGCGGACGACGCCACGCAGCCGCGGACCGCGCCGTACAGGGACGCCGGCGAGGCGCTGCAGGACGCCGCGCAGTCGTGGCATCCGTGGTGGAGCCGCCACTGGGCCGACGTTCTAGTGGTCGCAGGAGGTTTGATCCTGCTCGCCCGCTTCGTCTTCGTGGCGATGGGCGCATGGCAGCGGCACCCGCTGCCTGAGATACGAGCGCGCTTCGACCTGCCGGCGTTCACGGTGCTGCGGCCGGAGCACCTGGCACGGGACAGCGGAGTGGCCGACGCAGCGGCAGGGCGTGTGGAAGGACGCTACCTGCTCCGGGCGGTACGCGCGAGATCGCCGATCCATGCGGACGTCCTGGGGCCCGCCACGCTCACCCCGGCGCTCCTCGCGGGGCGCAGCGCGCTCCCGCTCCTGGTCGGGCCGGGCGCCGCACCCGATTCGCTGCGCGCCGGGATGGTGGCCAGCCTGGTGGTCTCGCCGGCGGAGGGTGGCGCTTCGGAGTCGGGGCTGATCATCGACCGCGTGCCGCTACTCTCCGCTACGCCGCAGGCCGCGGGCGGTACACGGGTGGTGGTCGCCGTGACGCGCGCGCAGCTCCAGTCGCTGGCTCCGCGGCTCGGATCGGCCCGCATCTTCGTGCTGATGCCCTGAAACGGCGGCACACAAAAAGAGACGGAGGCACGGAGATGACGAGATCTCCGTGCCTCCGTTTGCATCCGTATGAGCTCCGTCAGCGGCGCCTGGCGCGGGCGGCCGGTTTGACCGCGGCCTTGGCCCGGGCGGCTTCCTCCGCCTTCTGGGCCTCGCTGGCGCGGCGGCGCTCGCGGGCAATCAGGAGCTGCTGCGGGAGCGAGGCCAGGTTGGTGCTCGCGTAGTACAGGTTCAGCCCCGACGGCATGAAGAGGAAGAAGCCCCCCATCATCAGCGGCATCGTGTACATCATCATCTTGGCCTGCGCGTTCTGCTCCATTCCGCTCATCCGGGTGCTCACGAACTGGAGCGCGAACATGGACGCGACCAGGAAGAGCGGCAGGAGGTAGAACGGGTCACGCAGCGACAGGTCGGGGAGCCATCCCCACGACGTCCCGCGGAACTCGATGGCGCTCTGGAAGACGAAGAAGAGGGTGATCAGCACCGGAAAGGGGATCAGCATGGGGAGACACCCGCTCAGCATCGAAAGCGGGTTCACCCCCAGCTCCTTGTACATCTTCATCATTTCCTGCTGCTGCTCGCGCGGATCGTCCGCGTAGCGCGTCTGGATCTCCTTCATCCGTGCCTGCATCACCGGCTGCACGGCCATGTTCTTCATCTGGGCGCGCATGGCCTTGGCGTTCAGCGGCCACGTCACCAGGCGCACCAACACGCCGAACAGGATCAGCACCCATCCGAACGACAGCCCCAGCGCGTGGAGCTTGCCCAGCGCCCAGATGACGACGGCCGATATTGGCCGCACCACGGGGCGCAGCCAGCGGTAGCCGTACGGGTTCACCTCCTCGAGTCCGTGCCCGATGGCCACCATGCGGTCGTGCTCCAGCGGGCCCATGTAGGCATCGTACGCGAAGCGCCCGCCCGCTGCCAGCGGCAGAACGGTTGTGACCTGCGCGCGCGGGGCCACGCGCGCCTTGCCCGCGCCCGGGTAGCGCTCGTCCGCCACGTCGCGCACCAGCACGCGCTCGAAGGAGCTCTGCCCCCCGGCGATGGTGCCCAGGAGGAAGTAGCGGTCCTTGAAGCCCACCCACTTCGCGGCCCCGGGGAGCGCGTCCACGCCCTGCACCTTTTGCAGGTGCAGGCGCTCGACGTCGTCGTCGATCCAGGCGGCCACCTGCATCTCGCGCTCGGTGGCGTGCTCGCGCGCGTCGTGCAGCGCCAGGCCGGGCCCGAGACCGGTAATCAGCCGCGCCCCGCCCGGGACGCCCGTGATCTGCCCGGCCACGTTCACCAGGTAGTCGTTGGGGCGGAACGTGTAGCGCACCTGCACCTGCGCGCCGTTGGGCGCCGCCGCGGTGAAGGTGAGGTTCTGGGCGGGCCCGCCGGCGCGCAGGTCGATCCGTTCCGCGCTGGGGCGGAACTCGAGCGAGCGCAGGTCCAGCGTGTCGCGCCCGGCGGCCACGCGGTACGCCAGCACGTCGTCGGTGCCGCGCGGCACGAGTTGCACCCTGCCCGCATCCACGTACGACGCGAAGCGCAGGAGCTGCGCCCCCGTCAGCGCGCCGCCACGGGTGGAGAAGCTGTACTCGTACAGCGGCGACTTCACCGTGACGGTGCGCGGCACAAAGGGCTGCCCTGCGCCCCCGCCGGCCAGCGCGGCCGGAGCCGTCACCGCCGCGGGGGCGGTGGCGGCGGGGCGCGTGGCGGGCCCTTCCGCCCGGCGAACCGGGGGAAAGAGGTAGTTGGTCAGCGCCAGCACCGCGAGGGCCAGCGTGACCGCCAGGAACACGTTCTTACGGGACTCGTTCAGATCGTTCAAAACGGCTCGGTCGGGTTCGGGGCGTCAGGGAACGGGGTCCCAGCCACCGCGGCTGAACGGTTGGCAGCGTGCCAGGCGCTTCACCAGCAGCCAGCCGCCGCGCGCCGCGCCGTAGCGCTCGATGGCTTCGGCGCCGTACTGCGAGCAGGTGGGCATGAAGCGGCACACGGGAGGCTTGAGCGGCGAGATCCCCTTCTGGTAGAAGCGGATGGCCGCGATCATCGCGCGCGCGAGCAAAGTTCCTCCACCAGGGTGGCGAGCTCGTCCCGGAGCTGGGCAAAGGAAGCGCCGTACGCATCTGGCCGGGCACGCACCAGTACGTCGAAAGCCGCTCCAGAGTTGCGAAGCGCTGGAAGAACGACGGTGCGCCCGATCTCGCGGAGGCGCCGGCGCACCAGGTTGCGCTCCACGATGGTGTGCTTGTGCTTGGGCACCACCACCCCCAGACGCGGAAACGCCGCGGGGGAAGGGGAGACGAACGCATCCAGGTGACGCGTCTTCCTCCTCTTCCCCCGTTGGAACAACAGCCGGATCTCGGCGGAGCGCGCAATTCGTGACTCCCTGGGGAGCCCGAACCCCTGCCGCTCTTCTCCCTCGTCGCTCACGGCCGCGGCGGACCCGATGGGGCTGGGCTTGCCAGGCGCGCGGCTAGTACTTGCCGGCGATCTCGACGACCAGCTTGTGGCGCCCCTTGCGGCGGCGGGCGTTCAGAACTGCGCGGCCGCCCTTGGTGGCCATGCGGGCGCGGAACCCGTGCTTGTTGGTCCGCTTGCGGTTGCGCGGACGATAGGTCGGCTTCATCTGTGAAAACCCCTTCGGGTGCTGCTTCGGTGGACAAGTTCGGGTGCGGCAAAGACCGTGAAGATAGCGGTGGGGGCGGGGTACGTCAACTGCGGGGAGTGGGGAATGGGGAATGGGGAATCGTACTCCGCTGGCCGCCGGGCGCGGTGCGGATCGGCGGTTCGGCGTGGTGTTCAGGGCGGTTCAACCATTCCCCATTCCCCAGTCCCCATTCCCCGCTTTCTTGACTTTTCCACATCCCCCGTCTACGTTGCCCGTCCTTCCGTCACCCCCGTCGCGCGCTGTATACAGGTCATGGAGCTTTCCGCGGGAGAAGTCTGGACACGGATCCTGGACGGGGCGCAGCAGGCCCTCCCCGAGCAGGCCTTCCGTACCTGGCTGCAGCCCACCCAGGCGGTCGCCATCTCGCAGGACCTGCTGGTGGTCTCCACTCCCAACCCGTTCGCGGTGGACTGGGTGCAGAGCAGGTACGCGGAACTCCTCACGGGGATCGGCGAGCACCTGTTCGGCCGCCGCTTTCAGCTCAGCGTGCAGTACAACGGCGGAGGGCGCCCCGGCAACGTGCCGCCGCCGGCCGTGCTCGTGGCGGAGCAGACGCCCGCGCCCTCCACGCCGGCCCCGGCCGCGCGCCCGGCCGAAGCGTCCGCCGCCCCGAGCGGCCGCCCCTCCGCGCCGCTCAACCCGCGCTACAACTTCGACCGCTTCGTGGTCGGCAGCAACAACCAGCTCTCGGCCGCGGCGGCACACGCGGTGGCCGAGGCGCCGGCACGCACCTACAACCCGCTCTTCATCTACGGCGGGGTGGGGCTCGGCAAGACGCACCTGATGCACGCCATCGGCTTCGCCATGCTGGAGCGCGACGCCAGCAAGAAGGTGATGTACCTCTCCAGCGAGCGATTCACCAACGAGCTGGTGAGCGCCATCCAGGAAGGGTCGATGGCCGAGTTCCGCCGCCAGTACCGGCAGATCGACCTGCTGCTGGTGGACGACATCCAGTTCCTGGAGGGGAAGGAGCGCACGCAGGAGGAGTTCTTCCACACCTTCAACGCGCTCTACGAGGCGCAGCGCCAGATCGTCCTCACCTCCGACCGGCCTCCCAAGGAGATCGGGCTGGAGGACCGGCTGATCTCGCGCTTCGAGTGGGGGCTGGTGACGGACATCAAGCCGCCCGACTTCGAGACGCGCATGGCGATCCTGCGCAAGAAAGTGGAGGAAGACCACCTCCAGATCAGCAACCTGGACGACGTCCTGACGCTGATCGCGCGCAACCGCACCTCGTCCGTGCGCGAGATCGAGGGGGCGGTCATCAAGCTGCTCGCATACTCGTCGCTCACGGGGCGCCAGATCGACCTGGAGCTGGCCCAGGAGGCGCTGGGCGGGGGCATCGTGCGGCCGGGCGGTGCGGGCTTCGCCATGGACGCCGGCGCCACGCCGGACCGGGTGCGCCAGGCCGTGGCCCGCGCCTTCAACACCACCCCCGAGGCGCTGCAGTCCAAGAAGCGCACCAAGGACCTCACGGTGCCGCGCCAGGTGGCGATGTTCCTGATCAAGGACCTCTTCGACGTCTCGCTGGTGGAGATCGGCAGGATGTTCGGCGGGCGCGACCACTCCACCGTCATACACTCCATCGCCAAGGTGGAAGAGGAGATGTCGGCCGACCCCGCCTTCCGCCAGCGGGTGGAGGAGCTGCGCGCATCGTTCCGCTAAGGAGCGGCGCCCTTGACACTCCACCCCCAACGGCTGTATTTGCGGGGGGCGAGTACCCCATTCCGTTGTGGATGGAGTCCGTGGAAAGCGGATGTGGAAAGGGTGTGGAAGGACCGCGGTTTATCACCGGAAGCCGGGGAAACGTGGACGGCGTGGAGAATCCGGACGATCTCCACATCCCGCTCCACAGCGCGGCGAGCGGGTCCAACGGGTTGCGGGCAAACCGGTTGCGAGGGGCGCGGACGAGGTTTCCCACGAATCCCCGCCCTCTACTGTTGTTACTGGTTCTATAAAATACCGGGTGGAAGTACTTCCTCCCCGTGGAGAACACACCACCGCCGGCGGAAAGCGTATGCGATTCACCATCACGCGCGAGAACCTGCAGCAGGGGCTGGGGAACGTGGCCGGGAGCATCCCGACGCGAACCACCCTCCCCGTCCTCAGCAACATCCTGATGGAGGCGGAGGACGGGTTCGTGCGGATGAGCGGCACCGACCTGGACACCTCGGTCGCCGTGCGCGTTCCCGCCGACGTGGCGGAGCCGGGCGCGATCACCGCCCCCGCCAAGAAGCTCCAGGAGATCGCCCGCGAGCTGCCCGGCACGGTGGAGCTCTCCACGCAGGGCGACACCATCTCGATATCGAGCGGCCGCACGCGCTTCAAGCTGAACGGCCTGCCGCGCGACGAGTTCCCCGCCTTCCCCAAGGTGGACTTCACCGAGAGCTGGCGGGTGACGGGCGCCGAGCTCCAGCGCCTGATCTCGCACGTCTCCTTCGCGGCGTCGACGGAAGAGACGCGCCCCATACTGAACGGCGTCCTGTGGCAGCTCAGCGGCGAGGAGATGCGGATGGTGGCCACCAACGGCCACCGCCTCGCCAAGATGACGATGCCCGTGGAGGCGGACTCCCCCGTCCCCGCGGCCGACCTGATCGTGCATCCCAAGGCGCTGGGGCAGGTGCAGCGCCTCTTCACCGGCGAGGCGCAGGTGGAGGTGGGCCGCAGCGAAAACCACCTGGGCTTCCGCAGCGAGGCGGTGCAGGTGTACACGCGCCTGATCGAGGGGCCGTACCCCAACTACGAGCAGGTCATCCCCAAGGACAACGACAAGTTCATGGTGGCGGGCAAGGAGGAGCTGACCCGCGCCGTGCGCCGCATGGCCATCGTGGCGAGCGACCAGACCCACCGCATCCGCATGTCGCTGGGCGGCCCGTCGCTGAAGTTCTCGGTGGAGACCCCGGATCTAGGCGCCGCCAACGAGGAGCTGACCGTGGAGTACGACGGCGATCCTCTGGAGATCGGCTTCAACGCCCAGTACCTGCTGGAGCTGCTGCGCTACATGCCCACCGACGAGGTGCGCATGACCTTCAAGGCCCCCGAGCGCGCCGCCACCATGCAACCCGTCGGCAACGAAGACACGCCCGACTACATGTGCCTGGTGATGCCGCTGCGGCTGCTGAGCTGAGGAGAACGCCAGCCGACGTGGCTCAACAATGTGAAAAAATAGAGCGGGGGGCCCAGATGTGGGCCCCCCGCTCGCTTATTCAGGGGCACCTCATCGGCCTCCGCACGTACGCGGCGGGCCGGGCGGAGCCACCAGTGCACCTCCACAAGGTGGCCTTCTCATACCTTCTGGAGCGCATCGACGAAGCGTTGGAGCGCGCACAGCCTGACTCCGGTCCGTTGTACGGACTGGTGGTAGCCGACGGTCACCGCGCGCGCGAGCTGCTATACCTCCTGGACACAATCCACTACGTACCGTCCCACGATAGCTGGTTGATTCAGCTCGTGGACTGCGTGGCGTACATCAGGAGCCGCTACGACCGGGTGCTCCGGGAGAAAGGAGCCATCGAGGAGCGGTACTCGGCAAGCGAGCACGCGGTGGTGAGACTCTGGAGGGAGAACTGCGAAGACAAGTTGGCAAGCGAAGAGTGCTGGCCATGAAAATGCGCGATCAGGGCAGACCCGGAAGTCTGCTGGGGCTCGCCGGGGCAAACCCACTCCTGACCGCGCTTATGCCAGACAATATGATCAACCGGTACAACACGGGTCAACGCGGAAATCTTCACGCGCCTGCGTGGTGGCTACAGTACCTTCAAGATCCAGGTGCTGGACGGCCGGGGGGAGCTCTGCCAGCCGCCCTTCGTCAGTTTATGAACCAGGCGTTCTGGGTGCGGCCGTTCACGAGTCCGTAGGTGATAACGCTGAGGTGCAGTCTCTCGCCGAACCGCCTGCCAGGGAGAGTGTCATGCGGCTTTCGTCCCGCGGTGTCGTACTCCGCGCAACGTGTGCGGCGTCTCTGCTCCTCGCTTCCTGTGATTACGCGTATCGGGTCGGTGCGCGGCAGCGGTTTACGGGTCCCGGGGTCGTGGCACCAGCGCAACGAACGCCGGCCACTGCTGATTCGTCGTCCGGACCGCTCGATGCGGCAGCGGCGGGCGACTGCATGGAGCAGGCACTTCGCGCGTCGCCCATGCGCAGAGACGTGGAGCGCTGGAGCGTCGCGAAAGACCTGCGCTCCCAGGAAGCGGGGATGAACTTCGTCGCCATCGACTCCGCTGGAGAGGGCCACTACGCCCACCTGATGCTGGACCGCTGGGACGGCAGAGTTCCTACGCTCGAGATCGTCTTCATCTGGCACGGAACGGCTCGCTCCAGACCGCTCGAGGAGCAGCGCCGGTTGGTGGCTACGGCCACCCGCGTGCTGGAGGAGCTGCGTGCCCGCTGCGTTCCCGCGGCCAGCGGGCCGATCGAGTGCGTCGCCGTGGGAAAGGGCGGCCGAGCCGCGTGCTCCACGCGGAGATGAGGCGCCTCGGCTCAGGGGCAGGAGCTGCCTTCTTAGGGTTGATCCGGTGGACCAGGCTCGCGTCGCTCAGCCCGTGCGGAGTGCGCGACCTTCAAGGCCCCCGAGCGCGCCGCCACCATGCAGCCCGTAGGCAACGAAGACACACCGGATTACATGTGCCTGGTGATGCCGCTTCCTCCCCGGAAAGAGCCGAGCTGCAGATTCGTGGAAACGCGGAGTCACCAAAGGGCCCTAAGGGGGCCGGCCAAGTGTGGGAAGAGCCTTGACATTCCCTTCTCTTGGCGACTAACGTTCGTCCGACTCGGCCGAGTCGCGCGTACCCTCAAAGCAGGTTCCTTCCCAACGTACGTAGATGGTCCCTCACCACACTCTCCAGAGCAAAGGACCTTCCTCATGAAGAAGCGCATGGGCATCAACCTGTTGGCCGCAGCTATCATTGCCGCGGGCGGGCTCTCGCTGACTGGAGTCACGCCCGCCCAGGCGGCGACCGTCGTCGGCGGCTGCGAGAACATGTTGGACGCGATTGCGGAGCACGCGCAGGATTGCTGGGATATGGGCGGCACGCGGATGACGTACACGGGCTCCTGCAGCTCCGAAGGTTACACGCTCGAGACGAGCTGCTACCTGCAGTAACCGATTCGGCCACGGGGCGAAGCTCGCCCGTCCCGTGGCGGAATCGACCGACTTCGCGGGATGATCTCAGAGGAATGTGTTGGTCCGGTTGTAGCTCTCGACGCGCCCACCCGGTTCGGCTTTCCTCCAATCCACTTTCCCGGCCGGAAGCTCCAAGGGTTTCCACAAACTGGGGTCCGGTACCACGCGCGTCTTTCGGCAAACCCGAGTGCGATGAAAAAGACGGATCTGCTGCAAAACGTCTTTACCGGCGTGCTTGTGTTCTGCGCTCTGTTGGTGACCGGGCTCCTGGTGCGGCGCGAGCTGATGTCGCCATCGGCGGAGGCCGTCGAACGATCCCTTGCCGGGACCGTGGCGGACTGGCGCGTGTATGCGGACGAAGGGACGCACCGCGTGGGCCCTGACGCCGCGCCGGTGACTGTCGTGGAGTTCTCCGACTTCCAGTGCCCATTCTGCCGAGTCATCGCGGCCCGGCTGGACTCGCTGCGCGCGCTGCACCCCAGGGAGGTGGCGGTGGTCTATCGTCACTACCCGCTACGCATCCACCCGCACGCGGTCGCCGCCGCGCGCGCCAGCGAGTGCGCCGCCGAGCAGGGACGGTTCTGGGAGATGCACGACGCGATTTACCGCGAGCAGGAATCGATCGGGCAACTGCGCTGGGGCAGGTTCGCGGAGCTCGCCGGCATCGCTGACTCTGGCGCCTTCGAGCGTTGCATGGACCGCGTGAAGGCGCATCCCGCGATCCGGGACGACACGTTGGCCGGCGGTCGCCTCCGCGTGGCCGCTACGCCCACACTGCTCATCAACCAGTACCGGCTGACCGGCGCACCCCCGCTCGACACTCTGCGCGCCTACGTCCAGCGATTCGCGCAGCGCGGTACCCGTACCCGTGCCGAGTAGGCGCCTCTCCAAAACATCCCTCAGGCTCATGCAAACCAGAAGCTCCCTGTCCGCGCTCGCGCTGACCCTCGCGTTCGCGGGCTGTGCCCGCGCGCAGCAACCGCCCCCGCCCCAGCCAGCGCCCAGCGAGGCGGCCGCTCCGGGCACCATTTCTGGGACCCGGAACAATCCGCGGCCTCCCACGGCCTCTTTTGGATTCACGCTATCGCTTCGCAGCGGTGAGCGGCCCGTGGTGACAGGCGTGGACGAGGGCTCGCCAGCCGCCCGTGCGGGCCTTGTCCCCAACGACACGATCCTGTCGATTGACGGGCAGGACACGCTCGAGCGCGGGAGGCGGTTCCGTGACGCTACACCGGGCCGCCGGTACACGCTGCGCGTGCAGCGCGGGCCGCAGGTGCGGGAGGTGGTGATCGTGGCGGGGGCTCCGCCGGCGAAGCCCTGACGCGACCGCCGGGCGTTTCCTCGATGTCTCTCCCGTTCCGCGGCGCCGGCCGGCTCGCGCGAGCGGCGGCCGTGGCGGCCGGCCTCCTGGCCCTGCCTGTCGCCAGCCATGCGCAGGAGGTGGTGCGCCTTGGCGGTCGCGTGACTCGCCCCGACGGCGCAGCGGCCGCCGGGGCGCGCGTGCAGGTGACCACCGCGGCGGGCCAGAGGTTCGAGGCACGCGCGGACTCGAGCGGAACCTACCAGCTGCGCCTTCCCGGCGGCGCCAGCTACGTGGTCTCGGTGGAATCGCCGGGCCTCAACCCGGCTACGAGGGTGCTGGCCCGGGCGGTGGGTGACGGCGAGGGGCTCACCGTCAACTTCGCCCTTGGCCTGCGGGTGGTGCCTCTTCAGCCTCTCCTGGTCCGGGCCCCGCGCCTGTCCGTGGCCGCCGCCACGAAGTGGACCCCCGGCTCCGTCGATCAGTCGCGCTCGGGGGTTCAGATGCGGGAGGAGCCGCTGGGCTCCGACCACCTTTCAGATCTGGCCGCGCGCCAGGTGGGGATCGCTCATAGCCCGACGCCGGACGGCCCGGGGGTTTCCATCGCCGGCCAGGCACCGGACCAGACCCACCTGACACTCGACGGCGCATCCTTCGGGTCCGGCCTGGTTCCGCGCGAGGCGATCCGTTCGGTCGAGGTCATCACCAACACCTTTGACGTAGCCCGCGGCCGGTTCACGGGCGGACAGCTCGACGTGCGCACGCAGCACGCGGGGAATGAATGGGGAGCGACTGTCCGTCTGGAAGGACTGGATCCGCGGCTGCAGTACGGCGACGTGCCGGAGGCGCTTCAGCGCCGCGCTACCCACCGGGGTGTGGACGCCGGGGCGGGGGGTGCGCTCGTCCGCGACCGAGTCTTCGCGTTCGGGGCATTCACCCTTCGCCGGACCGCCGCACCTGTGCTCTCTCTCGGCGACATCGGGCTCGGGAGCTTGCAGGGGCTCGGGGTCAGCCCCGACAGCCTCCGACGCTTCCTCGAGGTGACCGCGGCGCTGCGGCCCGAAGCGGCACGGCTCTCGAGTTCCGAGTCCGAGGTCGGGGTGGGGCTCGTACGCCTGGACGCAGTGCTTTCGCGTCGGCATGCCCTCACGTTGCGCATGAACGGGCAGCGGACGCGGCAGTCGGACGACGGTTCACTGTTCGCGGTGGAGGGGACCGGGTCCAGGCTCCAGGGTTCAAACTACGGAGTGCTGGCCCAGCTCGGCTCGGGCGGCGCACGGGTGGCCAACGAGTTCAAGCTTCACCTGTCCAACGGCTCCAACGTGCGCTCCGCATCCGATCCGGTGCCGGTCGGGGAGGTGAACGTCGCCTCCTCGACCGCGGCCGATGCGAGCGATGTGGCCGTCCTGCGATTCGCCGGGAACCCGTTCGCCGCGGGCGGAACGCGGCAGCGCTCGTTCGAGCTCTCCGACCAACTGGTGGTGATGACTCCCGGCGAGAACCATCGCCTGCGCGTGGGCGGGGAGTTCGGAGTGCAGCAATACACCTGGCTGCGGCGCGCCAGCTACGGCAGCTTCGCCTTCTCCAGCCTGCACGATCTGGAGCTCGGCCGTCCCGCGCTCTTCACCCGTTCGCTCGACACGGCGGAGCGCAACGTGGAGGGGCGGCGCGCGGCGCTTTTCATGGACGATCGCTGGCGTGCGGGCGGCCTGCAGCTCAGCTACGGGATCCGCGCCGAGCGGTTTTGGTATCCGGGAGAGTCATCCGTCCATCCCGCGGTGGAGACTCGCTTCGCCCGTGCGCCGGGGATGGTGCCCTCACCCTGGCGCCTGAGCCCGCGGGTCGGGTTCGCGTTCGAGAGGCGGATGCCGTGGGACCGCGGGCCGCAGGGGAAGACCGCGCTCCAAGGCGGGATCGGCGAGTTCGTAGGCGTGGTGCCGCTCCCGGCGCTCGGCGCGGGGCTGTACGAGGCGGGGCCCCCCCGGGCGGCGGAACTGGTCTGCATCGGGCCCGCCGCCCCGGCGCCGGACTGGGCCGCGTTCCGCGCGGGTCCGGAAGCGATCCCTTTAGCCTGTGCCGACGGATCAGCGACGTTCGCCAGCCGCCAGCCTCGCGTGACGCTCTTCGCTCCTGACTTCGCGCCCCCGCGTGTGTGGCGCGCTTCGCTCAATGGGCAGGGGCTGCTGAGCAACGGCGTGATCTGGAACTTCACCGCCGCCTGGCTCCGGGGCGTCAACCAGCCGATGGCGTTCGACCGTAACCTGCGCGCGGAGCCCGCCTTCTTCAACACGGAAGAGGGCGGGCGACCCGTGTACGTAGGCACGGACGCGATCGATCCCGGCAGCGGACAGGCCTCTCTCACCGCGTCGCGGCGGTTCGCGGAGCTGGGAACGGTGCGCGAGGTCACGGGGGGCGGGCGCTCGCGGACGGTGCAGCTGAGCGCGAAGGTATCCCGGTTCTTCGGACAGGCGCGGGCCGAGACCGGCTACACCTGGACGGATGCGCGCCAGACAGTGGGGGCGCTGAGCGCGCCCGGGGCCGCGTTCGCGAGCACCGCGGGCGATCCCCTCCGGGTGGAGTGGAGCCCCGCGCCCTATACGCCGCGTCACATGCTGCAGGGCTTCGCGGAATGGCGCCGGTCGGCATGGCTCACCCTGTCCGTGTTGGGACGCCTCGCCTCCGGCACGCCCTTCACCCCCATGTCGGCGGGGGATGTGAACGGGGACGGCGCCCGCAACGACCGTGCGTACATCTTCGGTTCCGCCGCCGCGGACGAAGTGGTGGCGCGGGGGATGGAGGAGCTCCTCCGTGATGCGCCCCCCGGCGTCCGCAGTTGCCTCCGCGCCCAGGCTGGCAGCGTGGCGGCGCACAACAGCTGCAGCACAGGCTGGTCCCCGTCGCTCGACCTGAACGCGAGGTTCCAGTTCGGGGCGCGGATCGACGACTCTCCCCACCGGCGGGTGACCGTCTGGCTCGCCGCACGCAACGTCACGTCGGGGCTCGACTACCTCGTGCACGGCCCGGACGACCTTCGCGGCTGGGGACAGCTGACGTCGGTGGACAACACGCTCCTCACCGTGCGCGGGTTCGATCCTGAGTCGCGCCGCTTCCGCTACTCCGTCAATCCGCGCTTCGGCAGGGCGACCGAGCACGGCTTCCTGAACCGTGCGCCGTTCACGATCAGCCTGCAGGCGCGGGTGGTCCTGGGAACGGACCGGGTGCTGACGGCTTTCCGGAAGGGGATGAACGAAGCGAGCGGACGGGATCAGGCGCTCTCCCCTCCCAACGTGCGGCTCCACCTGCAGCGGCAGCTCCCCAACCTTCCCGCCGAGGTACTGCTCCTCGACGCCCCGCGGCACCTTTACCTGACGCCCGCGCAGGCGAAGCGGCTCCAGCAGGGTGCGGATTCTCTCTCCCCACGGATCGAGGGCGTGCTGGATGCTTTCGTCTCGGCCGTCGCCGTGCAGCAGCCCCGCGCCCCGCGTACCGGCGAGGCGCAGGTGCGCGACCTGGCGCGGCAGGCGGTGGCCCTGCGGAACGAGGGAGCCGGGATCGCCCGGTCCCTGCTCACGCCGGAGCAGTGGGCGAAGCTACCGGGGGAGTTCAGAAATCCGGGAGCGGACTTCGTGCCTCACCCTCCGCAGCAGATAACGTCCTCGCCCGACTTCTGAGGCGCGCGCGATGGAGAACGGAGGCACGGAGACGTAGATCCCCGTGCCTCCGAGCTTTGTCGGAACCGTCCCGGCGGTGTTCGTCTAGTTCATGAACCACGCGTTCCGGATCCGGCCGTTCACGACTTCGTAGATGATGACGCTCACGTGCAGATCCTCGCCCGGGAGCCCGGTCACGTGCTCTTCGTCGATCACGAACCGGCCTTTGACGATGCGGCTGCGTACCTCGGCGTGCAGCCGCGTGGCGTCAGGGTCGGCGAAGAGCTCCGCGTAGTGGCCGCGGATTCGCGCGGCGCCGGCAAAGACGGTGTCCGCGGGATATTCCCAGTGGATCGCGTCGGGCGCGTAGGTGGCCATGAACGACTCTACGTCGCGCCGGAGCGGCAGGTGTGGGCGAGCTGCGCACCGGGCGCGTCATCTCAATAGCGTCTTCTTGATGACGTGGGCGATGCGGGTACCATCCCATAGGTAGGCCAGGTGCTCCGCCTGGCGACAGCGAGAGAGCGCGGCAGGGCGCAAGACCGCCGCACATGCCCCTCCGGGATTGCGCACGCTGTCGTAAAGCACGCCCCATGATCGCGCCGCGCGCAGGGTGCGGGCGATGGCTTGCGAGGCCGAGTAGTCTGACGGGTGATACAGCTCGCCCGATGCGCCGCGGAGGTCGTGCAGCTCCCCGTCCAGGTCGGCGCGGAGAACGCGCATGTCCAGCTGAGCGGGTTTCTCGCGTGTACTCGCCATGAACCGCTCCCGGTGGTAAACGGTCTCGGCGACGGCGGTGGCGAGTTCGGCCGCGGCGTAATACGCACCAAAGGTTCCGTCGGTGAATCGGCCCCCGGTCGGCGCCACGTGCGTAAAGGCAGCCATGATGTAGGCGGTGCCGGGTCCGGAGATCCAGTCCTCGCGCGGAAGCAGGTCCAGCTCGCCCACCTCGGCACGAAGGCGGTCGTTGGTGAGCGATTCTACGTACAGCACCGCATCCAGGTCGGCCGGTTCGGCCACGCGCTCAAAAAGGTCGATAGGCGGGAACCGCGCCGGAATGATCCGGAAACACGGATGCCAACGGACCTCCTGGAGCCGGATGGACGCCGGATCTACGCCCATCCGCCGCGCTGCGCGTCGAGATACTGCCGAACCACGTAAAGGTCCGCGACGTTTCCGGAGAGCATCCTCTCGAGCGCCGACCGGCCGTGGAAGAGCGGCGCATCGTTCGGCCGCCGGACCCAGCCGTCCGCGGCGTCGGGGGCGGGAAGAAGCGTCTGCAGGGCCTTGTAGATGCCGAAAAGGTAGGATAGACGCTCCAGCGTGTCGCGGGAGAGCCGGTCGGTCCCCTCCTTCTTCCACTTGAAATACGTGGACCGGGAGGTGATGCCCAGCAGCGTCATCTGCTCGTCGACACCGAGCTTCCACGCGTCGGCGATGCGGAAGAAGGTCCGTAGAGAGGCTTGCGCCACCTTTTCAGGGTCTGGCGCAGGGGGCTGTGGCAATGGTCTGGACACGGCGCTCCTGGATTGGATTCTGAATGCAGTGTAGTACATCCCCGAACCGACAGCAACGGTTGTGCGCTCGCGCATCTTCCGCGACGCTTGCAGCCGAGCGCGCTGCCTACCGCCTCGCCTGCATCGCCCAACTTCATTGCCACCGCGCCCTCGAGACACCAAACTAGTGCTTTCTTGCCCGCCCTACCTCCCACCGAACGCCGTCTCCCATGCGACTTTTCCGCTACCTGCCGCTCGCGCTCGGGCTGCTGTGCGCTGCGCCTCTGGCCGCGCAGCAGGCGGCTACCGGCGCCACGATCCGGGGGGTGGTGACCGACAGCGTGGCCGGGCGGCCGCTGGGGGAGGCGACGGTGCAGCTGGTGCAGATCGGGGCGGCGGCGGATGCGCGGACGGCCACGACCGATGCGGCGGGGAGGTTCTCGTTCGCGGACGTGCCGGCGGGGAGATACGCGCTGGGCTTTCTGCACCCGGTGCTGGACTCGCTGGGGCTGGAGCCGATCGCCCGCGAGGTGCAGGTCGCGGGGCAGGGCGAGGTGCGCGCGGATCTCGCCATCCCGGCGCCGGCGCGGCTCAGGAGCGCGTTCTGCGGCGCGGAGGGGGCCACGGGCGGGATCGTGATGGGCTTCGTGCGGGCCGCGGAGGGCGGGGCGCCGGTGCAGGGCGCCACCGTGTCCGGCGAGTGGATGGAGCTCTCCATCGGCGGCGGAGGGATGTCGCGGCGGATGGCGCGGCGCACCGCGATCACGGCCGAGAACGGAGGGTTCCTGCTCTGCGACGTGCCCCGGCCGGGCACGATCATCCTGGCGGTGAGCCGCGGCGACCAGGGCACCGACCGCATCGAGGCGGAGGTCCCCGCCTCGGGCTTCCTGCGGCGCGAGCTGTTCCTGGGCGAGGCGCAGATGGCCGCGCGCGCCGACACGGCTCTCCCGGGCGACACGGTTCCGCCACGGCCGCGGCCGCGCACGGGGCCAGGCCGGCTGAGCGGAACGGTGCTCGCCGCCGACGGTGGACGGCCGCTGCCCGGGGCGCAGGTGAGCGTGGTGAACGGCGTCCCCACGCGCGCGGACGCGAACGGCGAATGGACGCTCACCGGCGCTCCCTCGGGCACGCGCGTGCTGGAGGTGCGAGCGACCGGCTACTACCCGGTGCTCCGCGTGGTCGACATCGCGGATGGCACGCGGCCCGTGCGCGTGACCATGTCCAGGCTCGCGGCGATGCTGGACACGCTCCGGGTCACCGCGCGCTCCGGGGGACGGGCGGCACGCGCCGGCTTCGACGAGAGGCGGCGCTCGCTGGGCGTGGGCCGCTTCATCACCGCGGAGGACATCGCGCGGCGGCACGCGCTTGTCATCTCGGACGTGCTGGACCGGGTGCCGGGGCTCGCGCGCGCGCGGGGGGCGGATGGCGGCGAGGTCCTCCTGATGCGCAGCGCGTTCGGCGACAGCTGCGCGCCGACCGTGTACATCGATGGGCTCATGATGCGCGCCCTCGCCGGCGCCGACATCGACGTGCTGGTGCGGGCGGAGGACGTCGGGGCGATCGAGGTATACTCGGAATCCCAGGTGCCGCCGCAGTTCCAGGACCCGCTCAGCGGCTGCGGGAGCATCGTGCTCTGGAGGAAGTAGACGCGGCAGCTACTTCCGGCCGGCGACTGGGG
The DNA here is from genome assembly GCA_036387335.1 of Longimicrobium sp. Taxonomy (NCBI): domain Bacteria; kingdom Pseudomonadati; phylum Gemmatimonadota; class Longimicrobiia; order Longimicrobiales; family Longimicrobiaceae; genus Longimicrobium; species Longimicrobium sp. The sequence goes on along the minus strand of DASVTZ010000105.1, from coordinate 127,460 downwards.
CACGGAGAGGAGCATCTCTCCGTGCCCCGCGCTTTCGTGCGCGGGCTCGGCCCGCGTCGTGCGCCATGGAACGGTCGCTTGAGACTGTATCGCCACTCACCGCCACCCGCCCATGCTGCTGCGCGTTACCGACCGGGGGATGTACTGCGAAGCGGGCGACTTCTTCATCGACCCGTGGCTCCCCGTGGACCGGGCGATCATCACGCACGCGCACGGCGACCACGCGCGCTGGGGGTGCCGGCGCTACCTGGGCTCGCGCGAGGGTGAGCGGGTGATGAGGACGCGCCTGGGCGCCGACGCGCGCATCGACACGCTGGAGTGGGGCGAGGTGCGCGACGTGCGCGGGGTCAAGGTGTCGCTGCACCCGGCGGGGCACATCCTGGGCTCCGCGCAGATCCGCGTGGAGCGCGGCGGCGAGGTGTGGGTCGTGTCGGGCGACTACAAGACGGAGCCGGACCCCACCTGCACGCCCTTCGAGCCGGTGCGCTGCCACACCTTCGTCACGGAGAGCACTTTTGGGCTCCCCATCTACCGCTGGCGACCGCAGGCGGAGGTCTTCGCGCAGATCGATGCGTGGTGGCGCGGCAACCAGGAGGCGGGGCGCGCGTCGCTCCTCTTCGGCTACGCGCTGGGCAAGGCGCAGCGGATGCTGGCCGGTGTCGATCCGTCCATCGGTCCCATCTTCGCGCACGGCGCCGCGCTCAAGCTGAACCAGGACTACTGCGACGGCGGCATCCCCCTCCCCCAGGCCGACAACCCGATGGGCGCGCCGAAGGGCTTCGACTGGAGCCGCGCCCTGGTAATCGCGCCGCCGTCGGCGAACGGAACACCGTGGATGCGCCGCTTCGGCCCCGTGTCGGCTGCGTTCGCGTCGGGGTGGATGAGCATCCGCGGCGCGCGCCGGCGGCGGGGCGTCGACCGCGGGTTCGTCCTCTCTGACCACGTGGACTGGCCGTCGCTGCTGTCGTCGATCGAGGCGACAGGCGCCGAGTGCGTCTGGGTCACGCACGGCTACCGCGAGCCGGTGGTGCGGTGGCTGCGCGAGCACGGCATCCAGGCGCTCGCCGTGGCCAGCCGCTGGGAGGGCGAGAGCGACGACGTGGCCGTGGACGCGCCGGCGGAGGACGGCGTGGAGGTGGTTCCGGACGAGCAGGAAGGAAGTGCGTGAGGCGCGGGGTGATGGATGGTGCGTAACGCGACGCAACTTGTTTTATCGCATGTGTTTGGGTAAACTCTAGGCGTCTGCGGTACGGTCCCCGCGACGAAGATCCTCCTCGGTACCGGGCCGTTCGCTTCCACTCCTTCTCCGCCGGAGCTCCTCCACATGGTTCGCATCAGAAAGCCCACGCTGGGCCTCGTCGCGCTTGCCCTTGCCGCCTGCACGGCGGACTCGACCGGACTGACCGCTCCCGCGTCAGGGCAGCGGGTGATCTCCGCGACGGGGACGGGCGCGGTGTACGCCGGGCCCGAGAACGACTACCAGCCGTCGCTGATCCGCACGCGCGCGGGGTCGCTGATGATGGTGATCGAGCGCCTCAACTCCAGCAACTCCGGCGACCTGTTCGTCACCAGCTCCGCGGACGAGGGCGCCACCTGGAGCGTGCCGCGCGCCATCGTGGCCACCACGACCACAGAGCGGCATCCCGCGCTGGTGGAGCTGTCGACGGGCGGGTTTGCGCTCTTCTACCTGTACAACGAGGGGAACAAGGGCGGCTACCGCATCCACCGCTCCACCTCGCCGGACGGGACGACGTGGACGGCGCGCGGGCGCATCGGCCTGGGATGGACCACCGGCGGCGAGATCAACCCCGCGGTCATCGTGGAGGCGGACGGCTCGCTGACGATGACGTACCACCGCCTGAACGGCGCCTCCTACATCGCGCGCTCCATGGATGGCGGCGCCACGTGGGACACGCGCAAGACCGCCATCACCACCACGTCCGCCGCGCTCCCCCGCATCGCGAAGCGCGCCAGCGACGGGCTGTACCTGGTGACGTACCAGTCCGCCGGAAGCGACGGCAAGATGGACCTGTTCGTGGAGACCTCGTCCGATCCGTACAACTGGACCGCCGCCGCCAGGCCGATCTCGCAGGCCGACGACAACCACGACTCGGCGCCCATCGTGATGCCGAACGGGAGCTTCTTCCTGCCGTACATCGTGGCGCAGGGCACGGGGAACTACAACGTCGTCTACCGCACCAGCGCGGACGGCCTCACCTGGAGCGCCGCGACCGCCCTGACCGCCGATGCGGACCTCGCCGACGTGGAGCCGCATGCGGTGCTGGGGACTACCGCGGGGCAGGTGCTCCTGTCCTGGGGTCACCAGGTAGTTGCGGGAGCCAACGACTACGACATCTGGATGAAGCGCGACGTGATCGTCCAGTAAAGCCTCACACCAGAGCCACAGAGGAAACGGCAAGAAAGGAAGAGGGATGCAGGGACCCTCTGAGATTGCCGTTCAGGTGTGGATCGTGCGGAGGGTCGCCGCGATGAGAGCGTTCGCCGAGCTGTACGCCGAGCTGGACGAGACGACGCGCACCAGCGAAAAGGTCGACGCGCTGGCGCGCTACTTCGCGTCGGCGGCGCCGGAGGACGCGGCGTGGGCGGTGCACTTCCTGATTGGAAGGCGGCCCAAGCGGCTGGTGCCGGCGCGCAGGCTGGCGGAGTGGGCGATGGAGATGGGCGGCGTGCCGGAGTGGATGTTCGCCGAGTGCCACGAGGCCGTGGGCGACCTGGCGGAGACGATTACCCTCCTCCTTCCGCCGCCCTCCGAGGAGCGCGAGGACCTTCCGCTGCACCGCTGGGTGGAGGAGCGCCTCCTGCCCATGCGCCACGAGGACGAGGCCGGCCAGCGCGCGGCGATGCGGGGTGCGTGGGCCGAGCTCAGCGGCCCCGAGGCGTACGTGTGGAACAAGCTGATCACCGGCGCCTTTCGCGTGGGCGTGTCGCAGAACCTGGTGGTGCGCGCCCTCGCCCGCGTCGGCAATGTGGACGAGCCCACGGTGGCGCACCGGCTGATGGGCGCGTGGGAGCCCACGCCCGGCTTCTACACTCGCCTCTTCGGCGCCGACACCAGCGACGCGGACGCCAGCCGTCCCTACCCATTCTACCTGGCCTACGCCCTCGAAGCCGGCCCCGAGTCGCTGGGCGATGCCGGCGAGTGGCAGGCGGAGTGGAAGTGGGACGGCATCCGCGCGCAGATGATTCGCCGGCGCGGCAACGTCTACCTCTGGTCGCGCGGCGAGGAGCTGATCACGGAGCGCTTCCCCGAGCTGGCGCGCGCCGCCGGCCTCCTGCCCGACGGCACCGTGCTCGACGGCGAGATCCTTCCGTGGAAGGAAGGCGGCCCGCTCCCCTTTGCGCAGCTCCAGCGGCGCATCGGGCGCAAGGTGCTGGGCCCCAAGATCCTGGCCGAGGTCCCCGTCGTCATCCTCGCCTACGACCTGTTGGAGATCGAGGGCCGCGACGTGCGCGAGGAGCCGCTACGCTGGCGCCGCGCACGGCTGGAGGAGCTGATCGCCTCCGTACCCACCGGCGCCGCGGACCGCATCCCGCTCTCCCCCATCGTGCCGGCAAGCGACTGGGACGCGGTGATCGAGGCGTACCGCGGCGCCCGCGAGCGCGCATCGGAGGGGCTGATGCTGAAGCGCCTCGACTCACCCTATCGCACCGGCCGGCGGCGCGGCGACTGGTGGAAGTGGAAGGTGGAGCCGTTCACGCTGGACGCGGTGATGGTGTACGCGCAGCGGGGGCATGGACGGCGCGCGTCGCTCTACACCGACTACACTTTCGCCGTGTGGAAGGACGGCGAGCTGGTGCCCTTCGCCAAGGCGTACAGCGGCCTCACCGACGCGGAGATCCGCCAGGTGGATGCGTGGGTGCGGCGCAACTCGCTGCAGAAGTTCGGGCCGGTGCGCACGGTGAAGCCGGAGCTGGTGTTCGAGCTGGCCTTCGAGGGGATCCAGCGCTCGCCGCGCCACAAGAGCGGCGTGGCGGTGCGCTTCCCCCGCATCCTGCGCTGGCGCACCGACAAGAAGCCCGAGGACGCCGACTCGCTGGAGACGATCATCGGGCTGCTGGAGGGGTGAAAAAGCCTCACACAGAGCCGCAAAGAAAACCGAAAGAACAGCGGGAGGGGTTCCTGCGTGGCTTTCTTCAGCCCATCCTAAACCGAGTGTCTATGAGGTGGACCAGGCTGAGCGTGGTGCCCTCGGACGTGGACTCTCGCGTCGCGATATCCGTCGCCGCGCTCTACCTGGTCCTTTCCGCCGTCGTGCTGCCGCTCCGCGCATACCCGCACGCGCTGGGCGTGGGTCTGGCGGTGTTCGTCGTTGTGGTGCTGATCGCGCGGACGGTAGGCCCCGGCAAGGTCCACGGGATGAGCGTGTTGGCCGTGGCTGTCGGTTCGGCCGTGGTGCTCGTGGCCCCCGCGTTCGCGGCGCGGCACGCGGCCGCGGTGCCGCTGGCTGTCCTCGGCGTGCAGGCCACGGTGCTTCTGTGGGCTGCGAGCCGCTGGAACCCGCGTCCGCCGGCGAAAAAGCGTACTCCGCTGCGCGACGCGTGGGGCGTCTCTCTGCTTGCCGCGGCCGGGCTGAGCGCGATCGCCACCATACCCATCGCGATAGGCTTCCTCACCGACGGCTGGGGCGCAGCGCCGGTCCTTCTGGTGTATCCCGGCTACTTCGCGGGAACGCTGACCGCAGCCACGGTATACTGGCTGCTCCAGCGTGTGGCGCACCTGGCCATTCGAAGGTACCTCATCGGGGTTCTGGGTGGCTTCTGCGTCTACGGCGCGATGGTACCGGTCGTGCTGCTGTTGAAGGAAGAGCATTTCGACGTCGGGATGATGTTCTTCCTGGCCAGCATCCCGGGCTCGATCGTAGGACCCGCGGTCGCGCTGGAGTTCGCGGATGGCTGAATCGTAACATTTTACACAGAGACGAAGAGGGGCACGGAAGGAACCGCGGAAGGCGTTCTCTGCGCCTTGTAGTTCATCTCTGTGCCTCTGTGTGACGCCGTTCGTCGACATCTTCTTTCTGAAAAATGACGCAGCGCGATCTACACGAGCAGAACCGGGTTTCGTGGAACGCCGCCACCGTCGCGCACAACAGCCACAAGGGCGACCAGGCGGCGTTCTTTCGCGCCGGCGGCGACACCCTCTTTCCCGAGGAGCTGGAGTTGCTGGGGGAGCTGGATGGATTGGAGCTGCTGCACCTGCAGTGCAACGCGGGGCAGGACACGCTCTCCCTAGCTCGCCGGGGCGCCCGCGCGACGGGGGTGGACATCAGCGACGAGGCGATCCGCTTCGCGCGCGAGCTGTCGGCGGGGAGCGGGATCGCGGCGGAGTTCGAGCGCGCGGACGTGTACGACTGGCTGCGTGAGGCGGCGGAGGCGGGGCGCACGTTCGACCGCGTCTTCTCGTCGTACGGCGCGGTGGGGTGGCTCTCTGACCTGAATGCGTGGGGGCGGGGGATCGCGGGGGTGCTGCGGCCGGGCGGGAGGTTCGTGCTGGTGGAGTTCCACCCCGCGACGATGACGCTGGGGGAGGACCTGCGCCCGCGCCACCCGTACCGCTCCTACGGCACGCCGATCCCCGAGCCGGATGGGATCGGCGACTATGTGGCCGCCTCGGGCGAGGGGCTGCTGCACGGCGCGCAGGGTGAGCCGGGCGTGCAGGACTTCCGCAACCCGCACCCCACCTGGGAGTTCGCGTGGGGCATCTCGGACGTGGCGACGGCGCTGCTGGACGCCGGGCTCACCCTGGAGGCGCTGCGCGAGTGGCCGTACAGCAACGGATGCCTGCTTCCCGCCGCGACGCGCCCCGACGAGCACCGCCGCTTCCATCCGCCGGCCGGCGTCCCCGACCTGCCGTTGATGTTCGGCGTGGCGGCGCGGAAGGCGTGACGGTTTCGGGCGTAGGTGCGGCGGCGAGGGCGGGCAGACACGCAGGTCTGCCCCTACGGCATCGGCGTGCGGAGGCGGGTATTCGAGGCAGGGCGGGTGCGCCACCTCGCGCGTAGTCTCCCCCTCCCCCACGCTCCCCCGCGTGCGGGGGAGGGGGCCGGGGGGTGGGGGCCGTTCACTGGACGTTCAGTGGACGGCCGCTTTGTTTTCGGGGGCGCGGACACATCGCGGAACGGCTGCATTTCGCGCGGGCGCGGTCGTTGCCTCGTGTGGCGGGGTCCGTCGCATCCACCCGCACCGGGACATGATCTTGGCCCGCACCGCACCCGCCGCACCGATGGCTGCACGCGACGCCGCGCTCGGAAGGGTGGAGGCGTGGTTTGTGTCGCGCGGGTGGACGCCGTTCGGGTTCCAGCGCGAGGTTTGGGATGCGTACCGCAACGGCGAGAGCGGGCTGGTGCACGCCGCCACCGGCACGGGAAAGACGTACGCCGCGTGGATGGGGCCGCTGCTGGAGTGGATGGAGGAGCAACCGACCGGCGGCAAGGCGCCGGGGCTGCGCGTGCTGTGGATCACCCCGCTGCGCGCCCTGGCCGCGGACACCGAGGTCGCGCTCGGCAACGCGCTGGAGGCGCTCGGGATCGGCTGGACGCTGGAGTCCAGGACGGGCGACACCTCGCAGGCGACGAGGGCGAGGCAGCGGCGGCGGCTTCCGAGCGCACTGCTCACGACACCGGAGTCGCTGTCGCTCTTCCTGACGCGGCCGGATGCGCCGGAGCTCTTTCGCGACCTGCGTGCGGTGGTGGTGGACGAGTGGCACGAGCTGATGGGGAGCAAGCGCGGCGTGCAGACGGAGCTGGCGCTGGCGAGGCTGCGCGGCTGGCGGCCGGGGCTGCGCACCTGGGCGCTCTCCGCCACCATCGGCAACCTGGGTGAGGCGCTGGACACGCTGCTGGGCGCGACCGGTCCGGGGCGCATCGTACGCGGCGAGGAGCCGAAGCCGGTGCGGATCGACGCGCTGATCCCCGGCACCATCGAGCGCTTCCCCTGGGCCGGGCACCTGGGGACGCAGATGCTGCCGCAGGTGGTCGCGGCCGTGGAGGAGGGGCAGACCGCCATCGTCTTCACCAACACGCGCTCGCAGACGGAGATCTGGTTCCAGGCGATCCTGGCCGCGCGGCCGGAGTGGGCGGGGGTGATCGCGTTGCATCACGGCTCGCTCGATCGTTCCACACGCGACTTCGTGGAAGAGGGGCTGCGCACCGGCCGCCTGCGCTGCGTGGTGGCCACCTCGTCGCTGGACCTGGGCGTCGACTTCTCGCCCGTGGACCGCGTGCTCCAGGTGGGGAGCCCAAAAGGGGTGGCACGCCTCCTCCAGCGGGCGGGCCGCAGCGGCCACCGTCCGGGCGTGGAGAGCCGCGTCACCTGCGTCCCCACCAACGCGTTGGAGCTGGTGGAGGTGGCCGCCGCGCGCGACGCGGTGACGGCGGGCTCCATCGAGAGCCGCCTTCCCGTGGAGCGCCCGCTGGACGTACTGGCGCAGCACGTGGTGACGGTTGCGCTGGGCGGCGGCTTCCGGCCCGACGACCTGCGCGAGGAGGTGCGCTCTACCCGCGCCTACGCCGGGCTTCTGGATGACGAGTGGGAGTGGACGCTGGACTTCGTGTCGCGGGGGGGCGAGGCGCTGCGCGCGTACCCCGAGTACTCCCGCGTCGTCCCGGGCGAGGACGGCTGGTGGCGCGTTGAGGACGGCGGCGTGGCGCGGCGGCACCGTCAGGCGGTGGGCACCATCGTGAGCGACGCGTCCGTCAGCGTGAAGTACCTCAAGGGCGCGCGGCTGGGATCGGTGGAGGAGTCGTTCATCGCGCGCCTGCGCCCCGGCGACCGCTTCATCTTCAGCGGCAAGCCGGTGGAGTTCGTGCGCGTGCGCGACATGACGGCTTGGGTGCGCAAAGCGGGGAGCATCAAGGGCTTCATCCCCCGCTGGATGGGTGCGCGCATGCCGCTCTCTACCGAGCTGGCGGCGGCGCTGCGGCGGCGGCTGGAGGAGGCGCGCGAGGGGATCTTTCGCGATCCCGAGATGGAGGCGGTGAAGCCCATCCTCGACATCCAGGCGCGCTGGAGCCGCATCCCCGCCGCGGACGAGCTGCTGGTGGAGCGGGTGAAGACGCGCGAGGGGTTCCACCTCTTCTTCTTCCCCTTCGAGGGCCGGCTGGTGCACGAGGGGTTGGCCGCGCTCCTGGCGTACCGCATCTCGCGGATGCGCCCCATCTCGTTCACGCTGGCGGCCAACGACTACGGCGTGGAGCTCCTCTCGGCCGACGAGGCGCCGCTCGAAGAGGCTCTGGCGGCCGGCCTGCTGAGCCCGCGCGACCTGGTGGACGACATCCCCGCGTCACTGAACGCCACCGAGATGGCGAAGCGGCAGTTCCGCGAGATCGCGCGGGTGGCGGGGCTCGTCTTTCCCGGCCTGCCGCACGCGGGAAAGACGGCGCGGCAGCTCCAGGCGTCGAGCGGCCTCTTCTTCGACGTCTTCCAGCGGTTCGACCCGCAGAACCTGCTGCTGAGCCAGGCGCATCGCGAGGTCCTGGAGCGCCAGCTGGAGAGCAGCCGCCTGGGCCGCACCCTGGAGCGCCTCGCCGCCAGCCGCGTGGTCGTCACGAGCCCGGAGCGCACGCCGCCACTCGCCTTTCCGCTGCTGGTGGACCGCGCGCGCAACCGAGTGTCGAGCGAGTCGCTGGGGGACCGGGTGAGGAAGATGCAGGTGCGGCTGGAGAGGGCGGCGGGGTAGGGCCCTCACCCCCCCGACCCCCCTCTCCCGATAACAGGAGAGGCTGGCGCCTCTGTTATCGAGAGAGGGGGGAGTTTTTACCGAGTGAGCTCAGACGCAGCTTGACACGGCACCAGCGCCGGCCGTTACGCCCCCTCTCATGATAACGGCGAGGGCGGAGCCCTCTCCTGTTATCGGGAGAGGGGGCAGCGAGGTGACGAGCGGGGGTGAGGGCACTCTGCGCAACCTCTGCGGCGCCCGAACGTACAACGGTGGAACCCGAACCAATCGAGCCAACGATGTCGATGCTGTCGCGGCTGGACGAAGCCGTGGAATTCGCCGAGAACCCCGAGCCGCGCTGCCCGTGCGTCCTCCTGCTGGACACCAGTGGCTCCATGGCCGGGGAGCCGCTGGAGGCGATGCTGGACGGGCTGGAGACCTTTCGCTTCGACCTGGCCATCGATCCGCTGGCCGCACGGCGGGTGGAGGTGGCGGTGGTGACGTTCGACAACGCCGTGCGCGTGGTGCAGGACTTCGCGCCGCCCGACCAGTGGGAGGTCCCCGCCCTGCGCGCCGAGGGGCAGACGCGCATGGCCGCCGCCATCGGCCGCGCGCTCCAGCTCGTGGAGGAGCGGAAGGCCGCGTACCGCGCGTACGACATCGGCTACTACCGGCCCTGGATCTTCATGGTGACCGATGGCGAGCCGCAGGGGGAGCCGTCCGAGGCCGTGGCCGCGGCGGCGAAGGAGCTGCGCGAGGCGGAGGCGGCGAAGCGCGTGGCCTTTTTCGCCGTGGGGGTGGAGGGCGCGAACCTGCAGCGGCTGGCGAAGATCTCGGTGCGCGCGCCGCTACGGCTGAAGGGGCTCAACTTCCGCGAGATGTTCGTGTGGCTGTCGCGGAGCATGCAGGGGATCGCGCACTCGCGCCCCGGCGACGAGATCGCGCTTCCGCCGCCCAGCGGCTGGGCGCAGCTGTGACCTGGCGCGTGCTGGGCGCTTCCGTCCGCGGCACCCGGCACGTGCGTGAGGGTACGCCGTGCCAAGATGCGCATGCCTGGCGCGTTCTACCCTGCGGCACGGTCGCGCTGGCGGTGGCGGATGGCGCCGGTTCCGCCACGCACGCCGCCGCGGGAGCCGCCGCCGCCGCGCGCGCCGCCATCGAAGCGCTCGGCGATGGCGGCGATGCGGGCCCGTCGCTGGACCGCGCACTGATCGCCGCGCTGGCCGCCGTCGAGGAGGAAGCCGCCCGCCGCAACGCCGCCCCTCGCGAGTTGGCGACTACGCTGATCCTCGCGCTGGCGGGCGACGACGGCGTGTCCGCGGCGCAGGTGGGCGATGGCGCGCTCGTGGTGGAGGGGGCCGATGGAATGCACTCGGTCACGGTGCCGATGGGAGGCGAGTTCGTGAACGAGACGGTCTTCCTCACCTCGCCGGGCGCGCTGGACGCGGTGCAGCGGAGCAGCTGGAGCGGCACCCCGCTGCACCTGGCCGCGTTCAGCGACGGGCTGCAGGGCCTCGCGCTCCGCCGTCCGGACAATGCGCCGCACGCGCCCTTTTTCGCCCCGCTCTTCCGCTTCGCCGGCGACACCGACGATGCGCAGGCGGGCGAAGCCGAGCTGGCCGCCTTCCTCGCCGGCCCGCGCGTCACCGCCCGCGCGGACGACGACCTGACGCTGGTGATCGCGGCAAGAACTGGAAGTGCCAAGTCCTAAGTCCCAAGTGCTAAGTATGTGTAGTTTAGCACTTAGGACTCAGGACTAACGCACTTACGCACTTACGCACTTACGCACTATTCGATGGCTGACCCACCGATCCCCTTGCTTCGCGCTCGCGGCGTCACGCTGCGGCTGGATCCGTCGCTGCTGCTCGGCGCCGGCGGGGAGGCGCGCGTCTTTGCGCTGCCGGGCGATGCGGAGCGGGTGGTCAAGCTCTTCCGCCAGCCCACGCCCGAGCGCGCCCGCAAGATCGCGCGCATGATCGCGGCGCCGCCGCTGCTCGGGCCCGACCCTGAGGGCGCGGTTCGGCTCGCGTGGCCGCAGGAGGGGGTCGTCGACGAGGAGGGGCGGCCCGTCGGGTTCCTGATGCCACGGGCGGAGGGGCCGCGCGTCTTCGAGTTCTACAACCCGGTGACGCGCCGCACCCGGGCGCCGCTCTTCCACTACGGGCTGCTGCATCGGGCGGGGTCCAACCTCGCCGCCGCCTTCGCCGCGCTGCATGAGCGCGGCTACGTGGTGGGCGACGTCAACGAGTCCAACATCCTGGTGGCCCCCGACGGCGCGATCACGCTGGTGGACACGGACGGCTTCCAGGTCCCCGACCCCGCCGCCGGCGCCGTCTACCGCTCGCGCGTGGGGCGGCCGGAGTTCACCGCGCCCGAGCTCCAGGGCGTCCCCTTTGGCGCGGTGGACCGCACGCCGGAGCACGACCGCTTCGGCCTTGCCGTCCTCCTCTTCCTCCTGCTGATGGAGGGGACGCACCCCTTCGCCGTGCGCACGGTGGGCGGCGCGGAGCCGGAGCCGCTGGAGGAGCGGCTGCGCGCGGGGATGTTCCCGTACGCCAGCGACCGCCCCGGGCGCACGGCCACGCCGCCGCGGCTGGCGCTCCCGTTCGAGGTACTGCATCCGGGCGTACGCGAGCTGTTCGTGCGCTGCTTCGTGGACGGCCACCAGGACCCCGCCGTCCGGCCGAGCGCGGAGAGCTGGCGCGCCGCGCTCAGGGAAGCCGAGGGCGAGCTGCGCCGCTGCGACCTGAACCCGCAGCACCGTTTCGGCGCGCACCTGGGGATCTGTCCGTGGTGCGAGCGCGCCCGCCTGCTGCGCGGCCGCGACCCCTTCCCAGCCACCGCTGAGGCCGCGAGCCGCGTGGGCACGCGCATGCGGCGCCCCGCGCCACCGCCCATTCCCGCACCGGCGCCCGCTCCGCGCCCGCGCAGGCCGGCACCCCCCGCGGCCCCGCTCGCGGCGCGCGCCATGGCGGCGGTGCAGAGCTCCCTCGCGGACCCGGCCGTCTGGATCTTTCCCCTCCTCCTGCTGGCGATGATGCCGCTGGGGCTGGGGCAGCTCTTCGCGGGCATCCTGGCGCTCGTCGCGGCGCTGGCGGCACTGCAGCCGCGCAGCAACCCGCGCAACTGGAGCCAGCTCGCCGCCGTCATGCTCCTCCTGACCGTCGCCGCCGGCCTGACGGCGGATGCGGTGAGCGGGGGCCCCGGTCCGGCTCCCTACCACGAAGACGAAGACGTCATGCCGCCCCTTCCGCCCCGCTTCCCTCCTCCGGTGAGCGACGGGCAGACGTATGACATCTCGGACGTCGACGAGCCGCCGCAGCTCAGCAACCACGCGGTGGTGCAGCGGGCCCTGGAGCGCACCTACCCGCCGCTCCTGCGCGACGCCGGCGTCGGCGGGTCCGTGAGCCTGCGCTTCACCATCATGGAGGACGGATCCGTGGACCCCGCGAGCGTGGAGGTGCTGGAGAGCGACAACCCGCAGTTCTCCCAGGCGGCCATAGAGGTGGCCGAGAGGATGCGCTTCACCACGGGGATGGTGAACGACCGCCCCGTCCGCACCACCGTGCAGCTCCCGATCACCTATCAAGTGCAGACGTACTGAGCGTGATCGATACGGAGGTCGCGGGGGAGCGGGTGGTGCTGCTGGCGGAGCGGGCGCTCTTCCGGCCGGCGACGGGGGAGCTGCTGGTGGCGGATGCGCACTGGGGCAAGGCGGCCACATTCCGCGCCGCCGGCATCGCGGTGCCCGGCGGCACCACCGCCGAGGGGCTCGCACGGCTGGACGCGGCGCTGGAACGCACGGGGGCGGAGGAGATCGTCTTCCTGGGCGACCTCTTCCACGCGCGCCAGGGGAAGTCCGCGGCGGTGCTGGCGGAGGTGCGCGGGTGGCGGGCGCGGCACCCGGCCCTGCGGCTGACGCTGGTGCGCGGCAACCACGACCGCGGCGCCGGCGATCCCCCGCCCGACCTCGGCTTCCGCGTGGCGGACCCGCCGCTCCCGTCCCCGCCGTTCGTCTACGCGCACCACCCGGAGCCCGACGCACGGGGCTACGTGCTGGCCGGCCACGTGCACCCCGCCGCCATCCTGCGCGGCCGCGGCCGGGCGAGGGAGCGCCTCCCCTGCTTCCACTTCGGCGCGGACGTGGGAATCCTCCCCGCCTTCGGCGCCTTCACCGGCGCCGCCACCGTCGCCCCTCTGCCCGGCGACCAGGTGTTCGTCGTGGCGGGCGACGAGGTGCTGCGCGGGGCCTAGCACCGGTCGGTGCCGTCCGGGGTATCTGTTCCTGACGAGCTTAGCCTCGAAAGGTCCACTTTCTTCCCGGAACGTGCCGTGACGATCGCCATCTGCCTGAAAGTTGGAGACGGAGTGGTACTCGGCACGGACAGCGCGGCGTCGCTGATCGGCGAGAACGACAGGTACTTCAACGTATACAACAACGCCGAAAAGACCATCAACCTGGTGAAGGGCCTCCCCATCGGGCTCATGACGTACGGGCTGGGCGGCCTCGCTGGGCTATCGATCGGAAGTCTCGCGCGAGACCTGCGGCAGCGCCTCAGTGGGGAGGATCCCGCGCATCCGGAATGGGCGCTCGATCCCTCGGAGTACACGGTTGAAGAAGTCGCCCAGCGGGTCCGCGATTTCTTTTACGATGGGCTGTACGCTCCCGAATTCGGCAACCCCATGGCACTCGGCCCTGACACATCCGAACCTGACGCGGAGTGGGACGGAGAGGGAGGCGCTCCCGGGGCGGAGGCCCCTGAGTTCCCGACGCTCGGTTTTGTCGTTGCCGGGCTCTCGGCGGCTAGCTACTATTCGGAGGTCTGGACCGTCACTATAGAATCGGATGGCCGGTGCACGGGGCCAGAACAGAGGTTCGGCCAGGGCGAATCGGGCGTAGCCGACTTCTGGGGAATGCCGGAAGCGTTGTACCGGCTGGTATACGGCTGGTCGCACGAAGCGCACCTTCGCGTGGTGCAGGCGGGTATCGCGCCGGAAATGGCGGATCAGCTCCTCGTTTCGCGAACGGAGCTTGCCCATCCCGGCATGCCCTTGCAGGACGCCATCGATCTCGTGGAGTACCTGGCGGACGTAACGGTCGGGTATGTAAGGTTCAAGCAAGGGGTACCGGCGGTGGCTCCGCCCATCGACATCGCGGTGGTCACGCGGCACCAGGGGTTCAAGTGGGTTGCTCGCAAACACTACTTCACTCGGGACCTCAACCCTCCCGCCGATGGTACCGCTCGAACAAACAAGCGCATGGGAGCGATATGAGCGAGAGTAAGCCAGGCGCGCCGCCGCTTCCGGCGCCGGTGCCCCCGCGGGGCGGATCCAAGCCGCCGATTCCGCCGCCGCCGCGCCTCACCCCGGAGGAGATCAAAAAGATCGAGGATTGGGCCGCCCGTTATGGTGCCGCGCCAATCCGAAAGTTCAGGTGAAACGGCCCCGCCAACTGGCGGGGCCGTCTTTGCCAGGCGCCTGCGCGACGTCCGCTTCCCTTACACCAGCGCCACCACCTTGCCGTCGAAGATGCGGATGGTCTGGCCGTCGAACCGGGTGAGCTGGAAGTAGGCGTCGTCCTCGTTGAAGCCCAGCGACATCTCCTGGAGCATGCGGATGGCGATGGCCTCGCCGAAGGGGAGCGACTCCGTGTAGTCGCTGCGCCAGTGCACCCCCGCCGCGTTGCGGAAGATGGCGATGTTCCCCGCCAGCTTGTTCATCTCGCCGCCCAACGTCATCTGCCCCGCGTCGGCGCCCGTGTACGGCACCAGCGACAGGCCGTCGGTGCTGGCCACGAGCGGGTTCTCGATGGGGGCCGTCTCGTCGAAGAACGCCTTGAGCATCGTCGCGAGCGCTCCCGAGCCGGTGGCGTGCCCCGCGCCGTACGCCGGGTGCGTGGGCGAGCCCTCGGAGTACGCCTGGGGCAGCAGGTACGAGGAGGGGGAGAACTCCCCCGGCTGGCCGTAGTACGGAGCCAGACCGCCACCCTGCAGCGAGTTGATGATGCTCGTGTGGAGAGGGTAGGCTCGCCCCTGCGTACCCGAGCTCTGGTTGAACACCATCTGGTTGTGCACGCGCCCGCCGTACTCCTCGGGCCGCAGCCGGCGGTGCACCCCCCACTTCTGCCACCACACCGCCCGCAGCGCGCGGCCCAGCACCTCACCCAGCACCTGCAGCAGGTGGATGGGCCCGAATGTGCCGAACCCCGCCTGCTTGCGCGCGTCCATCAGCATGCCCGGCGGGTCGTACGGGTTGCCCGCGTTCTTGGCGAACTCCACGTCGATCTGCGGCCGCCTGGTGACGCCGGACTGGAAGCTGAGCTGGTTGCCCATGGGCTCGGACATGAGGATCCACGCCGTGTTGTAGTAGGCGTCGAGCACCTGGTCGAAGTGCACGAAGGTGGCGCCGTCGCGCAGGTTGCGGATAAAGACGCGGGTGCTCTCGAACAGGTCCATGCCGCGCCGGTCCATCCCGTTCTGCACGTCCAGCCAGACGGGGAACCCTCCCATCCAGTTCTTGCCTGCGAGCGCGGGAACCAGGCGCTGGTCGATGACGCGGGCACCGTAGGAGATGAAGCCGTCCGTGGCATCGCGCCCGAACCCGGCCGGCTTGCGCGGGTCGGTGTTGCCCTTGAGCAGGAACTGGCTGACGTACGGCCCCGTCTGCTCGCCGGGGTAGATCCCACGGAAGACGTTCTGCGCCGTCACGGGCGTGGTGCCTCCGAACCAGGGGAATTCACCGTTCATCGACGCGATGGCGGCGGTGATGGTGGAGTTGCTGCCGTACGAGGCGAAGTGGACGTCGCGCGCCGCCGCCATCCAGTACAGCTCCGCCGCCTCGTGCGCCGCCTGCTCGCTGTCGAAGCGCGGCGCGGGCGCCATGGTCAGCTCCTGCGCATCCGGCCCCTCCACGTCGAACGCCAGCCCCGACTGCGGGTTGGTCAGCTTGAGCGCGTCGGAAGAGGCCAGCACGATCTCTTCGAAGTCGCCGGGATCCTGGCTCTGCAGCGCGCGCAGCAGCGACGCGTACGAATAGCCCACCGGATCGCCGAGCGAGTCGTGCTTGAGGCTCTTGGAGTAGTTCCCCACCAGCGGCGTGGCGGGGTAGTCGACCTCGTCGTTGTTGTTGAAGTGCTCTTCGTGGGGTCGGCGCGCCGCCAGCTCCGCCGCCTGCTGCCGGACGTCGCGCGCGGAGAGGCGGCGCTGGTCCACGCGGCGCGAGAGGCTCGTCTCCCGCACGTTCAGGTTGTCGAAGACCACCAGCCCCGGCGCGGGCGCCGCCTGGTACGTGCCGCTGAACAGCCCCGGCTTGATGGCGGTGAGTGAAAACGGGGCAGCGTTGCTGAACAGCGTCGTCCACTCCCACCCGTCGCGCGAGACCTCCCAGAACACGGTGCCGTGCTGCTCGCGGATCTGGAGCCAGCGGTGCGCCTGGAAGTCGTACGGCACCGTGAGGAAGACCAGGTACGCGCCCCCGGTCTGCTGCTCGCAGCGCAGGAGCCCGTTGACAAGCCCGATGGCGAGCTCGTTTCCCTCGCTGACGTACGCCCGCAGCTGCGCCTGCCCCGTGCGCGGCGCCCGCACCAGCTCCACCCAGATGCGCGAGGCGGTGAGGTCGTACGCGTCTTTGGCGGTGTAGCCCGCGTAGCTGTCCGCCTTGCTGCTGGGGATCCAGAGCTCCAGCCTGCGGTTCACCTCCCTTGCGTCGCCGAACACCCACCACCGCGTGTTGTCCACGGCGTTGTCGTTGAAGTCCTCCACCAGCGTGTGCGCCTTTGCCATGCTCGCCTCCGGGCCGGGTCCGCCGCGCGAGTGGCGGACGGTTTCCGTACCCGCCGCGGGCATTCGCCGCGGCGGGTCTGCATCCGGTCCCGGATCGCTCTGCCGGGGGGCCTGGAGGCGGCCCGTCTCTGTTCCGTCCGCCTGCACGACGCAAAAAGGCCCCGCCCGGCCGCTGTGCCGGACGAGGCGATGTGCCCCGCTTCAGGTTTCGGTATGTCTGATTGAGACAATAAAGGCGCGATGAGATTGTGTCAAGCGTGAAGCAAGGGACCTCCCGACGGCGAATGTCGGATCGGGAGCGGAGCTCCGGACCCGCCGCGGAAGCACGTGGCGAGTCCGTTGCCCTTGCCCGGGCTCGTTTCGTGCGCCACCATACGGGCTCGCACGCCGCTCAACCCGCCGCTCTCCCGATGACGAAGACGATCTCGAACCGCTTTCTTGCAGTCCTTCTCCTCCTGGCCGCCGTGCCGGGCGCGGCCCACGCGCAGCACAGCCGCGTCCGCGCGCTGGTAGTGGGCGACACCGTGCGCGTAATCACGCCGGACCAGGGGGAGGGCCCCTTCACGGGGGTGCTGACCGCCTACGAGTGGCAGGGCCTCACGGTTCGCCAGCGGGGCACCGGGGTGGAGCGCACGATCCCCTTCGCCGACGTGCGCGGGCTGGCGCGGAGCCTGGGTGTGCGCCGCCAGCACACCGCGTGGCGCGGCGCGCGCATGGGGGCCATCTCGCTGGGCGCCGCGGGGCTGGTGAGCGGCCCCCTCCTGGCCACATCCGTATCGGGCGACCGCTGGGAGATCCCCGGCACCACGGCCGTCGCCGCGGCGAGCGGGGCGGTGCTGGGGGGCGCCATCGGCGGGGCGCTGGGATGGGCGCTGGCGCGGGAGGAGTGGCAGGAGTTCCAGCCCCCCGCCGCCGCCCGCGTCAGCGTCGACCCCGACGGCGCCACCACCGTCGGCCTCACCGTCCGCACCCGCTGACCCCCGCTCCACCTCACGCCCCTACGACACCCTCGTAGGGGCGTGATTCATCACGCCCGCCCTCTCCCCCACCCCGATCCTCGCCCTTCCGCACCAAAGCCCTGTAGGGGCAGCCCCACGTGGCTGCCCGTGCCCTCCGCATCGTCGAACCCGTCCTCCGCGCAATCGAACCCTGCCCGTCCTCACAAAGACCGCCCCTACCCCCGCAGCGGCCTCGCCACCATGATCCCGGTGGCGTTGCGGATGGCGGCCACGTACTCCGGCAAAGTCCGGCGGCTCACCTCCACCGCGCCGCCGGAGAGCGGGGCGTGCAGCACGCGCATCACCCCCGCGCGATCGCGGTACGCGAACCCCGTGTGCGTCGCGTCCAGCCCGGCGATGCGCGTGGCGAAGGCGAGCACGTCGCCCGTCTGGATGCGGTTCTGCACCGCCGCGATCCGGTCGGTGGGGATCACGGTGCGGCGCATGGAGTCCAGCGCGCGCTCGCGCTCGGCGATGGCCTGAAAGGTGGCGTCGTCGCGCAGGGCGGGGTAGCTGGAGCGGTGCTCCGTCATGAAGCGCAGCGGGCGCTCGTCGCGGGAGCCGCCCAGCTCCGCGCCCAGGTCGCGCAGCAGGCCGCGGCGGGCGTTGTCCTGTATCCACTCGCTGAAGTAGTGCAGGCGGCTGGCGTACCCGTTCCTCACGCCGCCGCGGTAGCGCATCCGCTCCACCTCGCGGGCGAAGTCGCTCCACCGCCCCTGCCCCTGCGCCGCACGCGCCACCGCCAGGCACCCTTCCACCAGCAGCACGCAGTCGAAGCGCGACAGGTCCAGCGTGAGGGGCTCGCTGCGCGGGTCTCCGCCCTCCTTGGCGTACGCGTCCAGCATCCCGGCCACGTACGGCGACCCGAGCGACAGCTCGCCCACGCGGGCCACGGCGCGCCCCAGCGGCACGCGCGACGTCGTGAGCCGCTCCGCGCGCAGGGTGCGCACCCAGCTCGCCAGCCGCGCGCGGTCGTCCGCGGGCGTCGTCGCGGAGCCGAACAGCGGGTGGGCCACCAGCGCCCCCGCCGCCAACATCGCGCGCCGCAGCATCTCGCGGCGGCCTATCGAGTCATGCGAGTCGATCATTGGGTTCTGCGCGGGGGAAAGGGTGTAAACTGCATCTCACGCGGAGGCGCGGAGACGCGAAGAAAAGCAGGCCCACACAGAGACACAGAGGCACAGAGAAAGAACAGCAAAGTTTTTCTCTGTGGCTTTCAGTTCCCTCTGTGTTCTCTGTGTGAGGCCGTCGCTCTTCTCTGCGTCTCCGCGTCTCCGCGTGAGGCCAAAGGATGCCGGCATTGCATCAATCCTCGTCATCTGGGCCGGCCTCGAGCACGGAGCGAAGAAGGTGATCGAGATGGTCCAGCCGCTCGCGCTCGGAGCGGAGCTCCAAGAGGCGCTGCTGCCACGCGGGATCCACGCGGATCGCCTGCGCAAGCTGGAACGCCGTCTCCTCCTCCGCATCGATCTCCGGGAAGGGCCGCGGATGGCGGACGACCTGGTCCAGCACATCGTAAAAGAGCTCGATGGAGCGGCGCCGGTGCTCCATCAGCCCGAACTCCGCCGCGTCCTCGTCCGCGTACGGCACGGCGACGCACTCCCAGTACAGGTTGGGCGACTCGATGCCGTCCTCCACCTCGAACCGCTCTCCGCCGCGAACGAGCACCAGCGAGCGCCCATCGGGGAGCGGCTGGTAGTTGAGGATCTTTGCCGTGCATCCCACGTGGCCGGGCTCCACGACGTACGGCCCCGCGCGGTCCGGATCGTGGTACACCAGCCCGAACGTGCGGTCGCCCTCCACGCAGTGCGCCATCATCTGCCTGTACCGCGGCTCAAAGATGTGCAGCGGCATCGGCCCGCCTGGAAAGAGCACCACCGGCAGCGGAAAGAGCGGAAGGCGGCGCATGAAGGCTCCAGGTCGCTCGTAAGTCGTGCTGCACTCCGCGCGGAATGCCCCCGCATCCTCAAAGACCCGCCGTACCTCCAGCTCCCGGCGCTGCGCCCGAGCCGGGCGGGATGAGCGGCCACTCATGCGGCTCCATGATGGGCGGGTCCGCGTCCCCGCACCCCTGGCCGCGCTGCCACTTCACCGTGGGAACACCGCGCGGGAAGGCGAAGCGGACGAGCTTGCCGCAGTCACCGATTCCGCGCGACTTCGAAAAGACCTCCAGCTCTCTCGTGGCGCGGTCGAACTCGGTGATGCCGTTCACGTACGGGATGGAGTCTTCGGGGGAGATTTCCTCGCCGTCGCCCGGAAGGCGCAGCGGGGCGGACGAGCGGCCCGGCCCCTGGACGAAGACGAGCTTCCCGGGCTGGTATGCGCCCGGGTAACACAGCACCTGTACGAGGTAGCGCCCCTCGCCGAGCGTATCCACCTCGAGTCCGGCGCCCATCTCGGCGGCCGCCGTCGCGCTGCGGCGCTCCTCGCAGTCCTCTCCCCAGCCAAGGAGCGCACGCCACCCGGCCCGGTCCTCTATGCCTGGAAGCGCCGCAACCTGCGCTACCGGGGTGGAGCTTTGTGCCGCTCGCGGGGAGCCCTGCGCAGCCTCCTCCTGCTCCGGCGCATTGGCCGAGCAGGCGGAGAGTGCGGCTAGCGCTGCTACCCGTGCAAGTGCTCGCATGGTCCTGGGGGGTGGTGGGAAGCGGCACGATCGGGAGGGGGTGTTTACGTCCGGGCCAGCGTCAGAGCCACAGATTATTGACGAGAAAGCGCCAGCCGGGTACCGCGGGCTCCGCCTCCGCCGTCTCGCCGCGATGGTAGATCACGGGCGTGTCCGGCTCGGTCGCCCTGAACACGCGAATCACCTCATCGCGCAGCACATCCACGTCCCACACCACCTGCGTTCCGGCAGCGAAGTAGTCGGCGCGCTTCGCCATAAGCTCGCGCTCGGCGCGCAGACCGTAGTCGCCCTCGCTGCGCACCTCCACGGCGAACTCGGGGGCACCCTGCATGAATCGGCCGCCGGTGGGCTCGCCGGTGTACCATGCGGCATCCGGGCTGAACGACTTGCGGCTCGGAAGATCCACCACGAACGCCGCACCGTCGCCGATGGCGTAGCCGGCGCGCTCCGCCTCGAGCGCCCGTAGGTGGAAGGTGACGTTCAGCGCCGCACGGTGCGGCAGAAATCCCGTCGGCGTCATCAGAACGATCTCTCCGTTGACGAGCTCCCCCTTCTGATCGAGCTCGTAAAGGTCTTCAACCGTAGCTTCGCGAGGCAGCTTCAGGATCTTCATCGAGTCGCTCTCAGTCTGCGGCGATGCGCTCGGGCTCGTGCGCTTGTGCGGCCTTCTGCTGCAGGGCGCGCCAGACGCGGGGGGGCGAGAAGGGAAGCGAGTCCATGCGCACGCCCACCGCGTCGTAGATGGCGTTGGCGATGGCGGGGATGGTGGAGTGCAGCGGACCCTCGCCCGCCTCCTTGGCGCCGTACGGGCCCTCCGGGTCGATCGATTCCACGATCAGCGCCGTCATCTCCGGCGTGTCCAGCGAGGTGGGGACGCGGTAGTCCAGGAGCGAGGGCGCGTTGTGCAGCCCCGCGCGCCCATGGTCCGCGTCCTTGAAGACGTGCTCCTCCATCAGCGCCTCGCCGAAGCCCATGTACGCCGAGCCCTCGATCTGCCCCTCGACGATGGTGGGGTTCAGCGCGCGCCCGCAGTCGTGCGCGATCCAGATCGACTTCACGTCCACGAAGCCGGTCTCCACGTCCACCTCCACCTCCGCCACGTGCGCGGTAAAGGAGTAGGCCGGCGACGCGCCGATGGTGCCGCCGCGGTACTCGCCGTGCACGTCGCGCGGAGTGTTGTAGGAGCCAACTGATCCGAGGGTGCCGTGCTTCGCCTCGGCCAGGTTGAACGCCTCGACGATGGAGATGTTGCGCCCCGTGTCGCGCGCGTCCATCGCGCGGCCGCCGGCCAGGAGGACGCGCTTGGGGGATACGCCCCACTCCTCGCCCACCGCCTCCTGCACCTGCGCCTTGAGCTTGCGCGCGGCGTCGATGCACGCGTTCCCCAGCATGAAGGTCACGCGGCTGGAGTAGCTTCCCAGGTCGACCGGCGTGAAGTCCGTGTCCGAGGGGAGGACGCGCACGTGGTCCAGCGGCACGCCCAGCTCCTCGCAGACGATGTACGCCACCAGCGAGGTGGAGCCCTGCCCGATGTCCGACGCGCCGCTGAAGACGGCCACGCGCCCCGAGCGGTCCACCTGGAGCTGCACGGCGGACTGCGGCATACGGTTGGGGTAGATGGGGTAGTTGGTGCCGCTGATGTAGCACGATCCCGCCACCCCCAGCCCGCGCCCGAAGCCCAGCTTCCCGCGCCGCTCCCGCCACCCGCTCGCCGCCTCCACCGAGTCCAGGCACTCCATGAAGCCGTTGGAGGTCACGCGCAGCTCGTTCACGGTCCGCCGGAAGCTCCCCATGAAGTTGCGGCGGCGCAGCTCGATGGGGTCGATGCGCAGCCGCTCGGCCAGCTTGTCGAGCGTGACTTCGAAGGCGAAGCGCGGCTGCACGCTGCCGTGTCCGCGCTTGGGGCCGCACGCCGGCTTGTTGGTGAAGACGCGCGTGCTGTCGAAGCGGTACGCCGGGATCTCGTACGGCGCGGCCAGGAGCTGGCCGCTGTAGTACGTCGTCACCAGCCCGAACGACGAGTACGCGCCGCCGTCCAGCAGCGTCTTCGCGTCCACCGCCTTGAGCTTGCCATCGGCGGTGGCGCCCACCCGGTACTTCATGTGGAAGGGGTGCCGGCCGCGGTGGGCCAGGAACACCTCCTCGCGAGTGTACAGGATCTTGACGGGGCGCCCCGTCTTCATCGCCAGCTTGGCGACGCAGAACTCCAGGTCGAACGGCTCGCTCTTGCCGCCGAAGCCGCCGCCCACGTGCGGCTGCACCACGCGCACCTTGGCGGGATGCAGCTCCAGCACCTTGGCCAGCTCGCGGTGCAGGTAGTGCGGCACCTGCGTGGACGACCACACCGTCAGCCGCCCGCCCGGCGCGCCGCCCTCCTCCCACTGCCCGATGGCGCAGTGCGGCTCGATGGGGGTGTGCGTGGTCCCCTCGAAGAAGTACTCGCCCCCGATCACCAGGTCGCTCTCGGCCAGCCCGCGGTCCACCTCGCCGAAGTCCAGCTTTACGATCTTGGAGATGTTGCCGTTGTGGCCCGCCTTCTTGGCCTCGTGGATCTGCACGTCGGTGCGGCGCGCGGACTCGAAGGGATCGAGGATCGCCTCCAGCACCTCGTACTCCACACGGATGAGGCCCAGCGCGCGGTTGGCCGTGTCCTCATCCACGGCCGCCACCGCCGCCACCGCGTCGCCGATGTAGCGCACCTTTTCGGTGGCGAGCGCCTGCTCGTCCGGCGTCCACACGATGATGCCGAACGGGATCGGCATCTCGTCGCCGGTGACCACCGCGTGCACGCCCGGGAGCGCCAGCGCCCGCGACGCGTCGATGCTGACGATGCGGGCGTGCGGGTGCGGCGAGCGCAGGATCTTGCCGTGCAGCATCCCGGGGAACGCCAGGTCGTCGGTGTAGCGCGCGCGGCCGGTGGACTTCTCCAACCCGTCCGTCTTGCGCTGCCGGCTCCCGATGACGTTCAGCGGCGCGCTCTCCTCCGCCTCGTCCACGTCGTCCACCGGCTCGCCGGCGTGCGAGGGGGCGTGGTCGATCACCGGGGTGCCACGCTCGGCGACCTCCGGCTCGTCCAGCGGCACGCCGCCGCGGGCGCTCTCGAACTCCTGCGGATCAGTGCTCATGCGGCCTCCGTACCCCCCTCCCCCGGCCCCTCCCCCACAAGGGGGGCGGGGTGGGGGAGGGGAGAACTGCTCGTGAATGCCCGGCCTATCGCGCGGAGCGCGGCGGGCAGGTTGGTCTCGACTATGACGGCGGGCAGGCGAACGAAGCGGAGATCCAGGGACTCCAGCAGCGCCTGGCGCTCGGAATCACGCTCGCGCTGCGTCTCGTGCACGCCGCCGTCCACTTCGACGATCAGGCGCTCGGTGGAGCAGTAGAAGTCCACGATGAACGGACCGATCGGCTGCTGGCGCCGGAACTTGCGCCGTCCAGCGCCTCTCCCCGCAACGCCCGCCAGAGGATCGCCTCGCTGGGGGGTGGGCGCCTTGCGGAAGCCCCGCGCCACCTCCGTCATCCTGGCCTTGAGCGCCGGCGAGACCACCCAACGGTTCCGATCTTCCTTACGCACGCGGAGTGCTCCCCTCCCCTACGCCGCCGGGGGTGGGGGGGACCATGCGCCCGGCCGCCATCTCCACCGCGTCCAGGATCTTGGTGTAGCCGGTGCACCGGCACAGGTTGCCGGAGAGCGCCTCGCGGATCTCGTCACGCGTGGGGGCCGTGTTCTCTTCCAGCAGCGCCGCCGCACTCATCAGGATCCCCGGCGTACAGAAGCCGCACTGCGCGGCGCCGCACAGGTCGAAGGCGTCCTGCAGCGGGTGCGGCGTCCCCGGCGGCGTGCGGAAGCCGGCGAGGCCCTCCACCGTCCTCACCTCGTGGCCTACACCCTCGTAGACGGGGGTGATGCACGAGAGCGTCGGCACGCCGTCCACCCACACGGTGCACGCGCCGCAGTCGCCCTTGTCGCACCCCTGCTTGCTGCCGGTGAGCCCCACGGCGTAGCGCAGCGCTTCCAGGAGCGTCCAGTGCGTGGGGACGGCCACCTCGTGCACGTCGCCGTTTACGCGTAGGGTGAGCAGGTCCTTCATGGGCGGGGCACGGGTGACGGGTGCGCGGGGCTCGAGTAACGCTAGACCGTAGAAGTAAGCGTGTCAACGGCTTGTACGCCATCCCCCGGCGCTCTCCGTTTCACGGGCCGCAAGACGGTGCCGCCGGCGGTGCGACGCGCCTTTCGCGCCCTGCGGAACCGGCGGTGGGTGACCGGGGAGCAAGTGCATACGGTCTGTACAACCTGGCCCGATCCGTGCTGAACCACCACTACACTCACGCTTGACGCCGAATCTCGCGGACTCAACCAGCACCGCTTTTCCACGCAGGAATAGATGACAGCAAACCCGTACCTCCCCGCACTGGGAGGCATGATCGATACCGCACCTCTTCACGAGTCCATGCCGGATCCAGAGCAGGCGGCCGGCGGTGACGAGGCGTTCGACCGCTTCGCCCGGCTGGCCGCGCGGCTCCTTCGCGCGCCCGCGGGGATGGTGACGGTGATCGACGGCGCGCGGCAGATCTTCAGGGGGTGCGCCGGCGATGGGCCGCACCCCGCCGGCCGCCACTCGCCGCTGTCGCACTCCTTCTGCCGGTACGTGGTGGAGACCGGCGAGCCGCTGGTCGTGGCCGACGCGCGCCAGCATCCCGTGCTGAGGCACAACCCCGCGGTGGCCGAGTACGGCGTGGTGGCCTACGCCGGAGTCCCCCTCACCGGCGCGGATGGGGAGACGCTGGGCTCGCTCTGCGTGACCGCTCCAGGGCCGCGCGAGTGGACCGGCGACGAAGTGGCGATGCTGCGCGACCTGGCCGTGGCGGTCTCCAGCGAGTTCGACGCGCGGAGCGACCGGGCGGAGCGCCTGCGCACCGAGGAGTCGCTGCGCGCCAGCGAATCGCAGCTCCGCGCCCTCTTCGACGAGGCGGCGGTGGGGATGGCCATCGTGGACCTGCACGGCCGCCTGGTGCGCACCAACCGCGCCCTCCAGTCGATGCTGGGCTACTCCGCCGAAGAGCTCCACGAGATGCTCTTCAGCCAGATCACCCACCCGGAGGACGTGGCGGCGGACTGGGAGCTGTTCGGCGACCTGGTGGCGGGCGAGTGCACGCACTACCAGGTGGAGAAGCGCTACTTCCGCAGCGACGGCGCCATCCTGTGGACCCACCTGAACGTGTCGCTGGTGCGGGACGCGGCGGGCGCCCCCTGCTTCACCGTCGGGATCATGGAGGACACCACCGAGCGCAGGCGGGCCGAGGAAGCGCTTCGCCAGAGCCAGTACGACCTGCAGCAGGCGCAGAAGATGGAGACGGTGGGGCGGCTTGCGGGGGGCGTGGCGCACGACTTCAACAACCTGCTCACCGTCATCAAGGGAAACGCGCAGCTCCTCCTCATCGACCTCCCGGAGGGGAGCCCGATGCGGGAGGACCTGGAGGAGATCGAGACGGTGAGCGGGCGCGCCGCCGAGCTGACACAGCAGCTCCTCGCCTTCAGCCGCCGCCAGGTGCTGCAGATGCGCGTGGTGGACCTGAACGACACCGTAGCGCGCGCCGACCGGCTCCTGCGCCGCCTGCTGGGCGAGGACATCGACTTCCGCACCAGCGCCGACCCCGGGCTGGGCGCCGTGCGCGCGGACCCCGGGCAGATGGAGCAGGTGCTGATGAACCTGGCCCTGAACGCCCGCGACGCCATGCCCGGTGGCGGCAAGCTGACGGTGGAGACGCGCAACGTCTGGCTGGACGAGGACTACGCCCGCCGCCACCCCTCGGTGAAGCCGGGGGCGTACGTGATGGTGGCGGTGAGCGACTCCGGGCAGGGGATGGACGCCGAGACGCGGGCGCGCGCCTTCGACCCGTTCTTCACCACCAAGGAGCCGGGGCGGGGAACGGGGCTGGGGCTGGCGACCGTGTACGGGATCGTGCACCAGAGCGGCGGGCACGTGTGGGTGTACAGCGAGGTGGGGCGGGGAACCAGCTTCAAGGTCTACCTTCCCCGCGTGGACGGCGTGCCCGCGCCGCAGGGCCCCGCCCGCGGCGGCGAACTTCGCGGCGGCACCGAGACGATCCTGCTGGTGGAGGACGAGGAGAGCGTGCGCCGCCTGGGCCATCGCGTACTCACCCGCGCCGGCTACACCGTGCTCGCCGCCGCCGCCGGCGCCGAGGCGCTCACCGTGGCGGAGGCGCACCCCGGCCCCATCCACCTGCTGGTGACCGACGTGGTGATGCCGGGGATGAGCGGCCGCGAAGTCGCCGAGCGCATGGCGTCGCTGCGTCCTGAAGCCGGCGTCCTCTTCACCTCCGGCTACACCGACGACGCCATCGTCCACCACGGCGTGCTCGACGACGGCATGGCCTTCCTCCAGAAGCCGTTCGACCCGTCGACGCTGCTGCACGCCGTGCGGCGGGTGCTGGATGGAAGTGCGTTAGTGCGTTAGTGCGTACGTGCGTTCATGTCATCCTGAGGGAGCCGCCCACCCGCCGCCGCCGTGCACACCATACTTGCGCGGCGACCGAAGGATCTAGCCCGTGAGGCAGGAGGCCTGCGGGTGACCACGGGTTCTCGGTACGCGCAGTAGATCCTTCGCTCCGCGCCGCGGTTCGCGGCACGGGCCAGAACGGAGAAGCGCGTCGCTCGGGATGACAAACCGAGGCAACGCGCCGTCCACCCGCACTAACGCACTAACGCACTAACGCACTTCCTTCAGCCCGTGCCCAGCAGCCCGTTCAGCACCCGCACCACCTCGTCCAGGTCCACCGGCTTCGGCAGAAAGGTCTGGGCGCCCATTTCGCGCACGGTGTCGGGGATCTGTGGATCGGTGGTGCCGCTCAGCACGACGACGGGGATGTGTGCCGTCTTCACCGACTGCTTGAGGCGCTTGAGGGCCGTGACACCCGTGCCGCCGGGCATGTTGATGTCCAGCAGGATCGCGTCGGGAGCGGCGTTCATGGCGAACATCGACACCTGCATGGCGTCCGCGGCCACGACCACGTCCCACCCCTGGGCACGCAGCCCCGCGCGGAGGATCTGTACGATCAGCGGATCGTCGTCCGCAACCAGAATCTTCATCGTCTCGCCATGCGGTACCTTCCCCGATAATTTTCCCGCACGCGGCGGGGAGCCGAGCACGTTCGTCACGCGCCCCCGCATTGTCAAGCCAGGATGCCGGAACCTATGACTGAAGACCCATTCCGCGTGGAATCGCCGGGAGACCCCGCCGCGCTGGAGCGGCTCCACCGCTGGGGCGGCGACGCGCTCCGCACGCAGATCGTGGAGATGTTCCTGGCCCGCGCCCCCGCCCAGATCGCCGCCGCCCTCGCCGCCGCCCAGCGCGGCGACGCGGAGGAGGTGCGCAAGGTCGCCCACACCCTCAAGTCCAGCGCCGGCCAGCTCGGCGCCGTTACCGTGCAGCGCCTCTGCCAGGACGCCGAGCACCGCGCCGAATCCGGCGAGAGCTCGTCGCTCGTCCCCCTGGTGCACACCCTGGCGAACGAGCTGGAGCGGTTCCGCGCGTGGCTGTACGATGCGGAGGGAGGTGGGATGTGAGGGCCCTCACCCCCGCTCGTTCCTCGCTGCCCCCTCTCCCGATAACAGGAGAGGGCTCCGCCCTCGCCGTTATCGAGAGAGGGGGCTTGTCCGTCATCACTTCCGATAATCGTTGCAACGAGGGTACGGAAAATGTCGGACCGGAAATTTCCGTACTCACCAACCACCGCTGCTCCCATCCGTCCCGCCCGCACGAGCCGGCTTCAGCCGCCTTCGCGTAGTTCCAGCCGGGGGCTTTAGCCCCCGGCACGCGTCCGCCGCCGCGGCGCGCCCCCCGCACCGATCCCGCCCGGAGCCTGCGAAGGCAGGCTTCCCGCGGTTGTTGCAGCGGTTTCAACCGCCGGCCTCCTCCGGCTCTCTCCCCCCCCTGACGCCGTACGAAAGCTGAACACCCGCCCCCCATCCGCCCCCCCACCGCCGTTTTCCGCGTCTCGACCTCCCACAGCCGTACAGATCGTAGACGCTCCGCCGTCCCCGCCTCCCTCGCGCCGCAACGCGCAAGCCTCACCCGCGCAACAGGTTAGCGAAACGGTCCGGGATGGCGCGGAGATCGCCTTGGGGAAAAGCGCCACGAATCACTTCCCCGCAGAAACGCAGCCCCGCCATGAAGAACATCGCCCTGGTCGAAGACAATCCGGACAACCGCATGCTCGTGCAGGCGCTCCTCGACGGGGAGTACTGCGTGACCGAGTACCCGGACGGTCCCGAGGCGCTGGACGGGATCCGGCGCGAGCAGCCGGACCTGGTGCTCCTCGACATCTCCCTTCCCGGGCTGGATGGCGTGGAGGTGCTCCGCATCCTGCGCACGGACGAGGCGCTGCGTGGGCTTCCCGTCATCGCATTGACGGCGCACGCCATGAGCGGCGACCGCGACCGCTTCCTGGACGCCGGCTTCGACGACTACGTCACCAAGCCCATCATCGACGAGGAGCTCCTGCTGGGAGCGATCAAGCGCCATGTCGCATGAAATGAACGCGGTACTCGACCCCGCGCGCCTCGCCGAGTTGCGCGCCACCGGGCTGCTGGACTCCCCGCCCGAGGAAGCCTTCGACCGCCTCACCCGCCTGGCCGCGCGCCTGCTGGACACGCCCGTCGCGCTGGTGTCGCTCGTTGACGCGGAGCGGCAGTTCTTCAAGAGTCAGGTGGGGCTGGCCGCCCCTCTCTGCGACACCCGCGAGTCGCCCGTCAGCACCTCGTACTGCCGGCACACCGTGGCGGCGGGGGAGACGCTGGCCATCGAGGACGCGCGCGTGCACCCGCTGACGGCGTCGTACTACGAGTCGATCGCGTACCTGGGCGCCCCGCTGCGCACCCAGGACGGGCACGTGCTGGGCACGCTGTGCGTGGTGGACCAGCGCCCCCGCGCCTGGACCGCCGAGCATGCGGAGACGCTGGAGGCGCTGGCCGCCTCCGTGGCCGCCGAGATCCGGCTGCGGCGCGACCTGCAGGAGAGGCGCGCCGCCGAGCAGGCCCTCAGCCGCCGCAACGAGCTGCTGGAGCTGCTGCGCGGCGTGGCCGACGACGCCAACCAGGCCGCCAGCGTGGAGGAGGCGGTCGCGGCGTGCCTGGAGCGGGTCTGCACGTACACGGGGTGGCCGGTGGGGCACGCATGCTTCGTGGACGTCGCGGGCGGGCTGGTGTCGGGGCGCATCTGGCACCTGGACGAGGCGGAGCGCTACGCGTCGTTCCGCGAAGCGTCCGAGGCGGCGCGCTTCGCACCGGGCGAGGGGCTGCCGGGGCGCGCGCTGGCCACAGGCGAGCCGGCGTGGGGGGTGGACGTGGCCAGCGACCCCGGCTTCATGCGGGCCAGCGCCGCCGCGGAGTGCGGACTGCACGGCGCATTCGCCTTTCCCGTGCAGGCGCGCGGCAAGGTGGCGGCCGTGCTGGAGTTCTTTACGGAAAGCAACCGCGAGCCGGACGCCGCGGTGCTGGACGTGATGCGCCACGTGGGGACGCAGATGGGCCGCGTGGCCGAGCGCGCGCACGCACAGGAAGGGCTGCGCCAGAGCGAGGAGCGCACCCGCCGCATCGTGGAGTCCGCGCACGACGCCTTCGTGGCGATGGACGCGGAGGGGCGCGTGACGGACTGGAACGCCTGCGCAGAGCTCACCTTCGGGTGGACGCGCGAGGAGGCGAAGGGCCGCTGCGTGTCCGAGCTGATCGTCCCCCCGGAGCACCGCGAGGCACACCGGCGCGGAATGGCGCACCTCTTCCAGACGGGCGAGGGGCCGATCCTCAACCGCCGCGTGGAGGTGCCGGCCATCCACCGCGACGGCAGCACCTTTCCCGTGGAGATGACGGTGACGCCCATCCGCGTGGGCGGGTCGCAGATCTTCACCGCGTTCCTTCACGACATCAGCGAGCGCCGGCGCGGCCAGGAAGAGCTGCGCCGCAAGGAGGAGTACTTCCGCGCGCTGATCGAGAAGGCTTCCGACCTCATCACCATCCTCGACATCCAGGGGATGTTCCGATACGAGAGCCCGGCCGTGTACGAGCTCTTCGGCTACGAGGGCGAGGAGCTGCGGGGCCGCAACGCCTTCGAGCTGATCCACCCCGAAGACGTGGGCGCGGTGCTCGCCGTCTTCGGAGAGATCCTCAGCCAGCCGGGCACGAGCCACGAGGTCCCCTTCCGCTTCCTGCACAAGGACGGCTCGTGGCGGTGGCTGGGCGCCCGCGGCACCAACCTGCTGGAGCACCCGGCGGTCGGCGGCGTGGTGGTCAACTCGCGCGACATCACCGCCAGCCGCGCCGCCAAGGAAGCGCTCGGCGAGAGCCAGCGCATGCTCGCCACGCTCATGCGCAACCTTCCCGGGATGGCCTACCGCCGCCGGAACGAGGGCGCGGGGTGGCCGATGGAGTTCGTGAGCGGCGGCGCCACCGCCCTCACCGGCTACACCCCGGCCGAGCTGGTGCCGGGCGGGACGGTCTCCTACGCATCGCTGGTGCACCCGGGCGACGCGGAGTACGTGCGCCGCCAGGTGGAGGCCGCGCTGGCCGAGGGGCGCCCCTTCGAGCTGGAGTACCGCATCCTCACCGCATCGGGCGAGGTGCGCTGGGTGTGGGAGCAGGGGCTGGGCGTGCGCTCGGCCACCGAGGAGCTGGTCGCGCTGGAGGGCTTCATCGCAGACGTCACCGAGCGCAAGCAGGCGGAGGCGGAGCTGGTGCGCGCCAAGGAGAGCGCCGAGGCCGCCAACCGCGCCAAGAGCGAGTTCCTCTCGCAGATGAGCCACGAGCTGCGCACGCCGCTCAACTCCGTGATCGGCTTCACCAACGTGCTGCGCAAGAACAAGCGAGGCGCGCTGGGCGACCAGGAGCTCGGCTTCCTGGACCGCATCGCCAGCAACGGCGTGCACCTGCTGGGGCTGATCAACGACATCCTGGACCTTTCCAAGGTGGAGGCCGGCAAGGTGGAGGTGGACCTGGCCCCGGTGGCGCTGGACGAGACGGTGAAGTGCATCATGACCGAGCTGCAGGGCGCGGTGCGCGACCGTCCCATCGAGCTGCGCGCCATGGTGCCCACGAGTCTCGCCACGCTGCAGGCGGACCCGGTGAAGCTCAAGCAGGTGCTGATCAACCTGGTGGGGAACGCGCTCAAGTTCACCGAGCGCGGCAGCGTGACGCTGGCGGTCACGACGGACGCGGCGGGGCGCGCGGTGCGCATCGACGTGGCGGACACGGGCGTCGGCATTCCGCACGACCGGCTGACGGCGATCTTCCAGCCCTTCGAGCAGGCCGAGGTGGGGACGGCGCGCAGGTTCGGGGGCACAGGGCTGGGGCTTGCCATCTCCGCTTCGCTCTGCGAGCTGATGGGGTACCGGCTCCAGGTGAGGAGTGAGGTGGGGGTGGGCTCGGTGTTCAGCGTGATCCTGGCGCCGCACGCGCCGCAGCCCGAGCTGGCGCCGTCGCTGGTGGCCCCGGCCGTCGCGGTGGCGCACGCCGCCCCCGCTGAGCCGGTGGAGGCGTCGTTCCTGGACGAGGCCGCCGCCGACTTCGGGGGGCGGCTGGTGCTGGTGATCGACGACGAGGCCGACTCGCGCATCCTCCTCGCCCATCACACGGAGGAGATGGGGTGCCGCACCGTCACCGCGGCGTCGGGCGAGGAGGGGCTGCGGCTGGCCCGCGAGCTTCGCCCCGACCTCATCACGCTGGACCTGCTGATGCCGGGGATGAACGGCTGGAACACGCTGCGCGAGCTGCAGGCCGATGCGGAGCTGCGCCACATCCCCGTGGTGGTGGTGAGCGTGCTGGCGGGCGAGAGCCGCCGCGACCTGGACGGCGCCGCGGAGCTGGTGGACAAGCCGGTGGGCCGCGGTCCGCTCCTCGCCGCGCTACGCCGGGCGCTCGCCCGTGGCGTGCAGCGGGCGCTGGTGGTGGATGGAGACCCCGCCGCCCGCACCGCCGCCGCCGACCTGCTGCGCGCCGATGGCGTCGAGGTGCGGATGGCCGCCCACCCCCGCGCCGCCATGCGCATGCTGGACACCTTCTCGCCGGACCTCGTCCTCCTCGACACCCCCGTCTCGGTGCCAGACGGGCGCGAGCTGATCCGCGCCCTGCACGACCGCTCGCGCCGCGGCGGGGTGGCGCCGCCGGTGGTGGTGGCCGCCATGCACCGCCGCGACCCAGAGCCGGTGCTCGCCGGGGCGGGGTTGGAGGCCGGGATGGCCCCCGCCGGATAGCGCTTGACGAAACGGCGGTTACGGTGCGATACTCGAAGCAACGTCCTCGTACGGACGTTCCAACCATTCCCGCCGGGGCCAACCCCCCGGCGGGCTTTCTTTCGGTCTTGCCGCGCCTGCCGCCCATGATCGCCGGGATCGTGCTCGCCGCGGGCCGCTCGCGGCGCATGGGGGAGCCCAAGCCCTTCCTCCTCCTGGGCGGGGCAACCTTTCTGGAGCGCGCCGTCCACGCCCTGCGCGACGGCGGCTGCGATCCAGTGTGGGTGGTCGCCGCGGCCGGCGACGAGCGGGTGGCCGAGGCCGCGTCCGCGCTGGGCGCTCGCGTCGTGCTCAACCCGGACGCGGATTCGGAGCAGCTCGACTCGCTTCGCGTCGCCCTGCGCGCGCTCCCGGTTGAGGCCGAGGCGGCGGCGGTGCTCCCGGTGGACATCCCCGAGGCGGATGCCGTGCGCGCGGTGGTGGATGCGTTCCGCGCCACCCGCGCGCCCGTGGTCGTCCCCGCGCGGGAGGGGAAGCACGGCCACCCGGTGCTGTTCGCGCGCGCCTCGTGGCCCGAGCTGCTCGATGCGGATCTGCCGGACGGCGCCCGCACCGTCGTCCACGCCCACGCGCACGACCGGGTCGAGGTTCCCGTTGCCGCGCTCCCGCACGACGTGGACACGCCGGACGACCTGCGCCGCCTGCGCGAGCGGACGGGCGCGTGAGCGGAAGGCTGGAGGTGGCCGACGCGCTCCACCACGCGCGCCAGGCCGTGGCGGCGGGCCCGCCCGCGGTGAGCGTGGTGGTGCTGGAGTCGTCCGATGGTGGCCCCGCCGCGGGGGAGCGGATGGTGGTGTGGGCCGCCGAGCACGCCGGCACCCTGGGCTCCGCCGCGCTGGACGCCGCCGCCGTCGAGGCCGCGCGCTCGCGCATCCCCCCTTCTGCGCCCGCGGGGACGCAGGTGCTGGAGGCGGAAGGCCTGCGCTGCACCGTCTACCTGGAGCCGCACCGCCCGCGTCCGGAGCTGGTGATCGTGGGCGCGGGGCACATCGCGCGGCCGCTGTGCAGGGTGGGTGCGCTGCTGGGCTTTCGCGTGGTGGTGCTGGACGACCGGCCCGAGTTCGCCACCCGCGAGCGCTTTCCCGAGGCCGCCGAGGTGCTGCGCGCCGACTTCGCGGACCCGTTCCGCGGCGTGCCCATCCATGCCGGCACGCACCTGGTGCTGGTGACGCGCGGCCACAAGTACGACTTCGAGGCGCTGCGCGGTCTCCTGCTGGGCCCCGAGGCGCCGGCCTACGTCGGGATGGTGGGAAGCCGCCGCCGGGTGCGCGCCGCGCTGGAGCAGCTCATCCGCGAGGGGATTCCGCACGAGCGCCTCGCCGCCGTCCACGCCCCCATCGGCCTCGACGTCCACGCCGAGACCCCCGAGGAGATCGCCATCTCCATCGCCGCCGAGATGATCCTCGTGCGCCGCGGGGGGACGGGGGTGCCGCTTCGGGACCGGGAGCGGGTGGCGGAGCGGTGGGTGGGGAAGGGAGGGGCCGGCGGTTGAAACCGCTGCAACAACCGCGGGAAACCTGCCTTCGCAGGTTGCACGCATGGATGGGGGTGTGCGGCGGCGGGGTTTGGTCCGGGCGCTGGGTTTGGTGCGGGCGCCGGGTCCGGGGGATGAATCCCCCGGCTTTAACCACGCGAAGCCGGCTGAAGCCGGCTCGATCAATGCGGCATTCCCTCATCTTGTCATCCTGAGCGACGCGCCACTCGGTACTCGCCTCGTCTCCGATCTCTGGCGCGTAGCGAAGGATCTACTGCGCGTTCCGAGGGGCCCAGGGTGCGATGCGGTCCCCGGCCCGGCTCCGGCTAGATCCTTCGGTCGCCGCCGGAGTAGGGTGCAACGTGGGCATTCGCGAGGCGGCTCTCTCAGGATGACAAAAGCGTGGGATTGCGCGCCGCCCTTTGTGTGGAGTCCGCGAAGGCGGACTTTGTGCCGTTGTTGCAGCGAGTTCACTCGCCCGGCCACCCCTCGAAGGACCCCGATGTACCGTCACTGCATCTACTGCTCGGCCGACCTCGGCGCCAACGAGGCGGTGGAGGCGTTCCCCATCGGCCGCACGCTCGCCTTCGACCCGGCGAAGGGGCGGCTCTGGGCCGTGTGCGGCAAGTGCGCGCGGTGGAACCTGGCGCCCATCGAAGAGCGCTGGGAAGCCATCGAAGACGCCGAGCGGACGTTTCGCGATACCCGCCTCCGCGTGCAGTCGGAGAACGTGGGGCTGGCGAAGCTGCGCGACGGCACGCGGCTGATCCGCGTGGGCGCCGCGCTCCAGGGCGAGCTGGCCGCCTGGCGATACGGCGCCACGCTGGAGCAGCGGCGGAAGAAGTACCTGATCGCGTCCGGTGCGCTGGCGGTGGGGGCGGTCGCAGTCCTCGGCGGGCTCGCGTGGGCGGGGATGGGGGGCCTGATGTCCGTGGGGATCAACGCCTGGCACGCGCACCAGCGCAGGCGCGTGGTGCACCGCGTACCCGCCGAAGCCTCGCCGGACGGGATGCCGCGCGACATCCGCCGCTGGCACGTCGATGGAGCGTGGCTGGGCGAGGATGGTTCGGGCGACATCGTCCTCCACGTTCCTGGAACCGACCACGTCAAACCGAAGAAGCGCAGGGCCGTCGCGTCGCCCGCCGACGGACGAGTGCTGGCGCTCACCGGACAGCACGCGCGGCGTGCGCTCGAACGCACGCTGGTGGGGGTGAACGAAAAAGGGGGCAAGCGCGAGGAGTTGACGCACGCGGTGCGCCTCATCGCCCTCAGCTCCCCCGAGGAATACATCCGCGAAAAGGCGCGCCGCGGCTCGTCGCTGGGGAAACGCCCGGGGAAAGAGGATCGGCGCCTCGACCCCATCGCATCGCTGGCGCTGGAGATGGCGCTGCACGAGGAGCAGGAGCGGCGCGCCCTGGCCGGCGAGCTCTCCATCCTGGAAGCGGCCTGGCGCGACGCCGAGCCGATCGCCGACATCGCGGACCGGCTGGCCATCGCACCCACGCAGACGGAATGACCGAAGACCTGGCGGTGTTCGAAGCGGCGGAAGAGGCGGCGCGCGCGGGGCGGGCGGTGGTGCTGGCGACCATCGTCCACTGCCGCGGCTCCGTGCCGCGCGGCGCGGGAAGCAAGATGCTCGTGGACCCCCAGCGCGGCCTTACCGGCACCGTGGGCGGCGGGTGCGGCGAGGCCCAGGTGATCGAGGCCGCCGCCGAGGTGCTGGAGTCCGGCGCCCCGCGGCTCCTGCGCATCGACCTCACCGAGGACCTCTTCTCGTGGAGCCCCGCGGTGTGCGGCGGCGTGTTCGACGTCTTCATCGAGCGGGTGGCCCCCGCGCGGCTGGACCCGGCGGGCGCACCTTGACCAAACCCGCCCCTGCTACATTAGTTTCCCGTATCTGATTCATCCCCCCGAAACGCGAAGGACGCGCATGACCGCAGTGCAGAGCCCGCTCCGCCCGGAGCAGGTGGATACGATCCGTACGGAGCTCCTCCGCACGCTCACCAAGCTGGAGCGGAGCCTCAAGATCAGCGGCGAGAGCGCGCGCCCGCGCGACCTGGAGCAGGACACGGTGGGGCGCCTGTCGCGCATCGACGCGCTGCAGACGCAGGGGCTCACCAAGACGCTGGCCGAGCGCGAGCGCGCGCAGCTCTCGCACGTGGTGGACGCGCTGCGCCGCATCGAGGAAGGCACCTACGGCGCGTGCAACGCGTGCGGTGGGCCCATCCCCTTCGAGCGCCTGCTGGTGTTCCCCGAGACGCGCGCCTGCACCACCTGCGCGCGCGCGGCCTGACCGATCCCGCTCCACAGATTTCGCGATCCCGCGGTGGCCCCCGACGGCCGCCGCGGTGCCTGCGCGCGAACCGCAACAGCATAACACAGAGGGAACTGCAAGCCACGGAAGGAAGGCCTGTCCACTGTGGCTTGATTTTTCGCGTGGCGGGCTGCGCGTGTAGGACGGCGTAGGCGCGCTGCCCCGTCATCAGCCGACCACCTGCATCGGCGCCGCGTGGGTCCAGCTTTCACGCAGCGTGCAGGTGAACTGGCCGCGAAAGGTGCCCTCTCGCTGGCGCGAACCGTTGGGGCGGTCCGCCCAGCCCTGCACCTCGTACACGCCTCCGCCCAGCGCGCGCACCGCCGTCCCCTCGCTCCCCAGCTCGCCGAAGCGTATGCGGCGCGCGAACTCGGCGGGGCTCATCTCCTTGCGATGGACCTTTCTCCAGTCCTCGTACCGCTCGCGCATCGTCCCCTGGCAGATGGCGAAGGCGCGCGCGTGCTCGGGCGGAATGTGCGGCGCCTCCTCGCCCCCGCACGCGGCGAGCGCGATCAGCATAGCGGCGAAGAATCGGGTGCGCATCGATGGGCTCCTGTGATCCGGGACGAACGGCGTGGGAACGAGCGAGGCGGGCGACCTCTGACACAGGTGGGGTGTATGCACGCCCTGGCCCGTCCTGTGCGGACCCGGGCCGCGGTCCGTCACCTCCCGCTTCGACTCTCTGTTTTCGTGATCCAGCGTCTTGCTTCGGTCTGGGTGTGGCTCTGCAGCGCGGTCATCGTGCTCCTGTGGGTGCCGCTGCTGGGGATCGTGTACGTCTTCACCGTGCCGGGCGATCCGGGGCGCTACACGGTGGGCCGCTGGTTCCGGCGTGCCGCGGTGGCGCTGGTGGCGCTCAATCCGCTGTGGAAGTTCCGCACGACCGGCGTGCGCATCCAGGATCCGCGCCGCCCCTACGTGGCGGTGGCGAACCACGAGTCGTTCGCGGACATCTTCCTGATCTCGCACCTGCCGTGGGAGATGAAGTGGCTTTCCAAGGAGGCCATCTTCAAGATCCCCATGATGGGATGGATGATGCGCATGGCCGGCGACATCGCCGTGCGGCGTGGCGACGTGCGCAGCCGCGCATCGGCGCTGGAGGAGTGCCGCGACCGGCTGGCCAAGGGCGTCAGCGTGATGATCATGCCCGAGGGCACGCGATCCGCTACCGGCGAGATGCAGCCCTTTCGCGACGGCGCCTTTCGACTGGCCGTGGAGCTGGGGTGCCCCATCCTTCCCATCGCCGTGGCGGGCACGCGCGACGCCATCCCCAAGGGCACCTGGCTGATCAACCGCGCCCGCGCCGTCGCCCACGTCCTGGATCCGGTGGAGACGACGGGGCTGACGCTGGCGGACGTGCCCGCGCTGCGCGACCGGGTGCGCGCCATGATCGGCGAGGCGCGGGAGCGGTTGTTCAGGGAGCTGGCGTGAGGGGCCCTCACCCCCGCTCGTTCCTCGCTGCCCCCTCTCCCGATAACAGGAGAGGGCTGCGCCCTCGCCGTTATCGAGAGAGGGGGCGGTGTGTGAGGAGCTGAGCTCGTGGATGCGCTGGCCTGGAACCGCATCCGCTACACACTGATCGCGCCCGTCTACGACGCGGTGGTGCGGATGGATGCGCATCGGCGGCGGGCGGCGGCGCTGCTGGATCTGCGGGCGGGCGAGCGGGTGCTGGTGGACGGGTGCGGCACCGGGGCGGACCTGGATCACCTTCCGCCCGGCGTGCTCGTGACCGCGACGGACCTGACGCCCGTCATGGTGGAGCGCACCCGCCGCCGCGCCGCCGCCCTCGGCCGCCCCGCCGATGCGCGGGTGATGGACGCGCAGGCGCTGGATCTGCCCGACGCGTCGTACGATGCCGTCCTCCTGCACCTGATTCTCGCCGTAGTACCCGATCCGCTGGCGGCGCTGCGCGAGGCGGAGCGCGTGCTGCGCCCGGGCGGACGCGCGACCGTGCTGGACAAGTGGGTTCCCGAGGGCGCGCAGCCGTCCCTGCTGCGCCGCGCCGCGAACGGGGTGGCGCGCATCGTGGCCACCGACATCACCCGCCAGCTCGGCCCCCTCGTCGCGCAGACGTCCCTCGTCGTGGAGCACCGGGAGACGGCGGGGCTCGGCGGTTTCTTTTCGCTGGCGCTGCTGCGGAAGCCGGGCTGAGGCGCCGTTCAGCGATCCTGGCGCCCGCCCGCCTTGCCTTCCAGCTCGCGGAGGAAGCGTTCCACGTCGCGGGCCTCGTCGTGGTCTTCCGCGAGGCGCGCGTGCTCCATCTCCAGCGCGGCCAGCTCGGCGGCGAGGCCCCGGCTCGTGCGCAGGCTCTCCAGCGGCTCGGTGGAGAGGGCGGTGGTGCGCCGCTCGTCCTCGTCGGGGCTGATGCCGCGCAGGGCGAGCATCGCCTGCTCCACCGCGATCTGCTGGCGAAGCTCCGAGCACCGCTCCAGCAGGTCGCGCATGTGGGTGATGCAGCGCTCGCCCTCGTGCGTGGCCGCCGCGTCCCCGTTCGCGCGCCAGCGGTCCAGCAGCGCCCTGCCGTCGCGCTCGATGGCGGCGAGCGCGTCCAGCCGCGCGCGGGGGTCGGTGCCGGCGGTGTCGCGCGTTTCGGCCAGCGGCGCCAGGCGATGCTGCCAGTGCACCAGGGCGATGGACCAGAGACGGGCCTCGTGCCTCGCTTCCTGCTCGCCGAGCACGCCGCGCGCGTGGTCCAGCCGGGCGCGGATCGGCGCGCGCGTGGCCGCGTCCAGCTCACGCGCGAGCAGCGCATCGGCCGCGTCCAGGCGCTGGCGCTGCGCCGCGATCTCCCTCAGCCGGCCGCGGATCCGCTCCTCGTCCTCGCGCAGCCCCGCAAGTGTGGGTGTCTGTGGATCGGGCGCGGCGGCGGGGAGCGGAGCCGGCTCGCCCTCCGCGCTGCGCGCGATGCCACCGCGCAGTCCGTACAGCACCAGCAGGATGGGAAGCGCGAACATCGTCAGCCCCACGAATGCGCCGCCGAGGAAGTTCTCCATCGGCGCCTCTGTCTGGACGGGCGCGAACGTGGCGGCGAACACCCCGCTCGTCACGGTCGCCAGCGCGAGGAGGTTGCGCACGCGGCGCCGCCCCCGTGCCATCCATCCGATCGCCAGCCCCAGCAGACACCCCGCCAGCGCCCACCGTCGCGCCAGCGTGTACGGCCCCACCGTGTCCCCCTGCTGGATCGGCAGCGTCGTCGACACCAGCGCCAGCCACACCGCGCCCGCGGCGACCATTCCCACGCGGATTCCCCACGTCTTGCGAAGGCGCCCGGACGAGGTCGAGAGGTATCTCATGGGGCGCGGGGCTTGGTGGCTTGGGATCGGGGGTGTCTCACGCGCGGGCGCCGTGCTTCAACAGCAGCGCCACCAGCTCCGGATTGTCCTGCACGCTGCCGAGAAGGTTGAGCTCGCGGTACGCGTCGTCACGGTCGCGGTACGGGACGTTCGGGTCCGCGCCGTTCTCCAGCAGGATGCGCATGATCTCCAGGTGCCGCGGCGTCACGCGGCCCAGGCCGGCGTCGTAATCCGGCACCGGCCCCCTCGCCGCGGCGTGCAGACACGGTTCGTACTCGAAGTAGCCGCTGGCGAGCTTCTCGTACTGCGCGTCCGGGTTGGCCCCGTGCGAGATCAGGAGCTCCACCATCTCCAGGTCGTGCTGCTTGCACGCGAGGTGGAGCACCGGCTCGCTCGACTCCCCGTAGTTCCAGCGGTCCACGCGGGCATGGTTGGCCGACGCGCCGTTCATCAGCGCCTCGGCCGCGGAGGTGACGTCGCGGCGCAGGACGGCGTCGTAGAGCTCCGCCTCCCGCTTCTTCGCCACCTCGTCCCCCGTCCTCCGCGGCCGCGCCAGCGTCCACAGCCGGCGCAGCAGGTAGAGCCCGGCGGCGATGACGGGCACGTACATGAGCACGTCTTGCGCTTGGCCGCTCATCGCTTAGCGCGCGCTAGGGCCGGACTCCCACCAGGAACTCCATCTCCTGCCGGTGCTCACGGAGGAAGCGCACGTTGTCCGCTTCCACGCCGGGGGCGACCCGCGTCTCGCCGCCGTTCACCTCCGCCATCACCGCGCCGGGGATCGCGCGCAGCGTGGCGAGCATGAAGAGGGCGTACTCCCGCGTCTCCATCCCAACGCGCGCGATCTCCGCCCGGATGGCCGGCGTCCCGCTCAACTTCGCGACGATCTGCGCGAGCGTGAGGCCGGCGCCGGAGGGGGAGGCGGGCTGCAGCACGGTGCGGAGCGACGAGTCGGCGGCGGAGAGCGCCTCGATGGCGCGCGTCGCCGCCATGAACTTCACCATGCTCGCGGCGGTCAGGCGGTAGCCGGCGACTTCGGGGTCGCGAAAGATCGCCAGGACGGAGTCGGCGGGCGGCGCGGCGCCCGTGTTCCCCTCCGCGGCCGCGCCCGCTCCGGCGGCGAGGGGGCACGCCTCCTGGTCTCCACCCTCGCACGCCCTGCGAAAGAGCGCCCTGGCCCGCGGCTCGTCGCGCGCGGTGCCGGTGCCCTCGGCGTAGAAGTCGCCCTGGTAGCGGCACGCGACCGCATCGCCGCTCTCGCACGCCTGTGAGAAGAGCGCGAGCGCCCGCGGCAGGTCCTTGGGTACGCCCGCGCCGTTCTCGTACGATACGCCGAGCGCCCTGCATCCTTCCGCGTAGCGGTCGTCGCAGGAGCGGCGGAAGTACGGGGTGGCCGCCGCGTGGTCCTCCGCCACGCCGATGCCGTTCCAGTACATGTCGCCCAGGTACTTGCATCCCATGGGACTGCCGCCCTCGCAGCCGCGCCGGTACAGCTCCACCGCCCCTGCCGGGTTCTCGGGAGCGCCCTCGCCGCGCTCGTACAGATAGCCGAGGTAGACGCAGGCGTGCGGCTCGTCTCCATCGCAGGCGCGGCGGTACAGGGCCACCGCCTGCGCCACATCGCGCGGCACGCCGCTGCCATGCTCGTACAGCACCCCGAGGTTGCGGCACCCGGGCAGGTGGTTCCCTTCGCACGCGCGGCGGTAGTGCGCCACCGCCTGCGCGGAGTCCTGCGCGACGCCCTCACCCCGCCAGAGCAGGTCGCCCATCCCGTAGCACCCGCGCGCCTCGCCTCCCTCGCACGCCCGGCGGTAGAACCCGGTCGCCTGCCGTGCATCGCGCGCCGTGCCCACACCGTACTCGAAGGCGCCGCCCGCGTTGGCGCAGCCGAGGAAGTCGCCGCCCTCGCACGCCCGCCGGTAGAGCGCGAGCGCCTGCGCGCTGTCGGCCGCAACCCCTTCGGCATTCTCCAGCATCGACCCGAGGTTGGTGCATCCCCACAGGTTGCCCCGCTCGCACGCGCGGCGGTACAGGGCGGCGGCACGGGGTGCGTCGCGTGGCGTCCCACTGTGCAGCCGCTTGGCGAGGTCGAAGCACGACTGCGCGGTGCCGCGGTCGCAGGCGGCGGCCAGCGCGGCGGTGTCCTGCTGCGCGCGCGCCGGCCCGGCGCAGAGCGTGGCGAGCACCAGCAGGGCGCTCAGGAGGAGGCGTTGCGGCATGGCGGGATCGGCGGGTAGAGGTTCGGCGCCGTGAAGCTACGGCCAGCACGTACAGAGTCGCGCCCGGCGCGGAACACCGCAAGATCGCAGGAAACACTCGTCGCAGGACCCGGCACCTTCCGGCGCACACCACTCTTGTTCTGCCGACACGGCGCGCGCATAATCCTGGCTCCGCCTGCTCCCCTAACCCTCACATCCGGAGCGATGGACTCATGCCGAAATACCTGATCGAGCGCAACATTCCAGGCGCCGGCCAACTCTCCACGCAGGATCTCACCGCGATCGCGCAGAAGTCGTGCGGCGTGCTGCAGGGACTCGGGCCGCAGATCCAGTGGGTGCAGAGCTACGTGACCGGCGACAAGATCACCTGCCTCTACATCGCGCCGAACGAGGAGATGATCCGGGAGCACGCGCGGCAGGGCGGCTTCCCCGCGGACTCCGTGCAGGAGGTGCTCGAGGTCATCGACCCCACGACCGCGGAGGGAACCAACGCCCGACCCGCCGTTCCGCTGCCGGGCTGAACGCGCTGGACCGCGAGAGAAAGGGGCGGCGCTCATCGGGCGCCGCCCCTTCGCGCACCGTGAACCCGCGGAGGCCCTGGCCTCGTACACCCGGGCGGCCGAAGCCTTTTTCGTATATCATACAGGCAGCCGTCACGCCGAACCGCCGCACGAGAGAAAACCATGGCACCGCAGCGCACCTACGACGACGATGAAGTCCGGGAGATTTTCGCGGTGGCGGCGCGCCGGGAGCTGGCGAATCCGCAGCCGACGGCCGCGCCGGGGCTGACGCTGGCGGAGCTGCAGCAGATCGGGCGCGAGGCCGGGCTGGACGCGGGGGAAGTGGCCCGCGCGGCGGCGGCTCTCGAGACGCGTGCCCTGGAGGCGCCTGCACGCACGTCGCTGGGGATGCCCATCGAGGTGATCCGCGTCGTCCCGCTGCCGCGCGCGCCCCGGGACGCGGAGTGGGAGCAGCTCGTGGGCGAGCTCAGGGCGACGTTCGGCGCGCGCGGACGAGTGGCATCGCAGGGCGGGCTGCGGGAGTGGGCCAACGGGAACCTGCACGCCTGCGTGGAGCCGACGGGGAACGGCTACCGGCTCCGGCTGGGCACGGTAAAGGGCGACGCGCGCTCCCTGAACGCCGTCGCCGGCATCGGATTCGTGACGGGGGCG
Organism: Longimicrobium sp.; assembly: GCA_036387335.1. NCBI lineage: Bacteria > Pseudomonadati > Gemmatimonadota > Longimicrobiia > Longimicrobiales > Longimicrobiaceae > Longimicrobium > Longimicrobium sp. Next base: position 84,612 of record DASVTZ010000105.1, on the reverse strand, counting down.
CTGGGGCTGGGCTCCGCGTTCCTGGGCGGAGCGCCGCAGGACCTGTTCGTGCCGGTCTTCATCGCCGCATCGAGCGTCGCGGCGTTCGGCGCCAACATCCTTCGCCTCCCCCGCTGGGCCGACACCCGCCGCCGGCAGATGGACTTCATCGCCGCCCGCGCCGCCGCCATCATCGACGGCGACCCGCCCGCGACAAGCTGAGCTCCGGTTCATCCGCGCGGAGCATCAAAAGGAGCCCCACGCCAGGCCCGGCGTGGGGCTTTCTCCGCTTTTCTCTTCCGCGTCTCCGCGTCTCCGCGTGAGGCAAGCCGTTCAGGACGCGCGCTGACCTCGAGATGCTTGCGCTCGGCCGCCGTTTCCATCATCCTATTGGCTAACCATAGGGAGATGAAACCGAAATCGCGCCCCTCACGTATGGGCAACCCATAGGAGAGAACGGATGGAAAAACGCGACGTTCAGCCGGGGACGCTCGCGCTCATGATCCTGAAGACCCTCGACGTGCTGGGGCCGCTGCACGGCTACGGCGTGGCGCGGCGGATCGAGGAGACGAGCAGGCACCAGCTGGAGCTGAACTACGGCACGCTCTACCCCGCCCTGCTGAAGCTGGAGCAGGAGGGCTTCGTGACGGCCGAGTGGGGCCAGTCGGAGAACAATCGCCGCGCCAAGTTCTACTCGCTCACGCCCGCGGGCCGCAAGGAGCTGGCGCGCGAGCTCCACGAATGGCAGCGGACGGCGGAGCTGATCGCAACCTTTTTCGCACTGAAGCGGGAGCCCGCATGAAAGCGATACGCAGGGCGCTGGCGCGCGTGAGCGCCGTCTTCCGGGGCCACACGGGCGCCGATGACGACCTGCGCGCGGAGATGGAGGCGCACCTACAGATGGAGACCGACGAGAACGTCCGCCGCGGCATGACCCCGGCCGAGGCGCGGCGGCGGGCGCTGATCGCGTCGGGCGGGCTCACGCAGGCAGTGGAGAGCGTGCGCGAGCAGCGCGGCCTTCCCTGGATCGAGGGCCTCGCCGCCGACCTGCGCTACGCCGTCCGCCACTACCGCCGCACGCCGCTCTCCACCCTCACCATCGTCGTCGTGCTGTCGCTGGGGATCGGCACCAACGTGGTGCTCTTCACCTTTCTCAACTCGATCGCCACGATGCCCGCGCCGGGGATCGCGCGCGACGCGTCGCTGGTGCGCATCCGCGGGACCGTGCGCGCGGAGGGGATGGGGGAGCAGCCGCGCCTGCTGTCGTGGCCGGAGGTGCAGGAGTACGCGGGCCGCGCGGAGCTGTTCGGCGGCGTGGCGGCGTACGCCAGCGAGTCCGCCCTCGTGAACCTCGGCGATGCGGACGCCGTCACCGTGCGGCTGATCTACGCGACGCCCAACTACTTCGGCATCCTGGGCGTGCACCCGGCACTCGGCGCCGCGCCGCCCGCGGAGAGGGACGTGATGCGCATGACGTCGCCGCCGACCGCGATGATCAGCCACGCGATGTGGCGGCAGCGATTCGGGGGCGAGCGCAGCGTGATCGGCCGCACGATTCGCGTCAACGGCTTTCCGGTGGAGGTCGTGGGCGTCGCGCCGCCGCGCTTCACCGGCACGGACGGCGGCGGCGGGATGACGATGTGGATGCCGCTCGCCGCGTATCCCCTGATCCAGAAGCGCACGCCGGCCGCGTTCATGAGCCGCGACAGCCAGTTCCTGGGCGCGGCCGCCCGGCTGCGCGCGGGAGTCACGGCCAGGGACGCGACGCCGGTGGTCGCCGGCATCGCGGGGCGCGCGCCCGTCTCGCGGCGGAACGAGGACGCGGGGACGGAGCTCGCGCGCAACGAGACGCCCGGCGCCGACGTCGTGCCGATGCTCGCCAGCAACGGCCGGATCAGCCAGCGCGCGGACCTGCTCGTGTCGGGGGTGGCGGCCGGCGGGTTCGCGTTGCTCGTGCTGCTCATCACCTGCACCAACGTCAGCGCGCTCATGGTAGGGATGGCCGTCGCGCGGCGGCGGGAGATCGGCGTGCGGTTGTCGCTGGGTGCGCCCCGCAAGCGGCTGATCCGGCAGCTCCTCACCGAGAGCGTGCTGCTGGCTCTCGGCGCCGCGGCGGTCGGGCTCGCGGTGACGGCGGGCGGGATCCGCGTGCTCGGCGCGATGCTGGAGGGCGTGCAGCTCGTGGTGGACTGGCGCGTGACCGCCGCCACGTGCACGGTCGCCCTCGTCACCGGCGTGCTGCTCGGCCTCTCGCCGGCGCTGCACGCCACGCGCGTATCCGTGGGCGAGGTGCTCAAGAGTTCGTCGTGGTCCGTCGCGGCGACACGATCGCGGCTGCAGCGGGCGCTCGTCGTGGCGCAGATCACCCTCACGCAGCCGCTGCTGGTGGGGCTGGGCGCGGTGGTCGCCACGATGCTCACCGACATTGGCCGCGGCGCGGTGTCCAGCGTGGCCGGCCAGATCGCCGAGATCGAGCTCGACGCGTGGTCGGGCAGGGTGGCCGGTGCGGAGCGCGAGTCCCGCATCGCCGCGGCCGTCGAGCGCGTGGCCGCGATGCCCGGCGTCGTCGCCGCCATGCCGATGCAGGCGGGCACCATCCTCGCCCCGCTCTCCGTGCACCCCGCCGAACGCGTCGCCGGCATCAACTACGAGGCCATGGAGTCGCACCTGACCTCCGCGCCACGGGGCTACTTCGGCGCGTTCGGAATTCCGGTGGTGCGCGGGCGCGACTTCGACGCCCCCGAGTACGCGCACCCGGCGGACGGCATGGCGCGCGCACCGTCGTACGATCGTGCGATCATCGGCCGCGACCTGGCACGGCGGCTGTGGGGCGGCGCCGACCCGCTGGGCCGCCGCCTCGTCATCGGCCAGCCGAACCGCCCGGGCTCCGCCGCGATGGTCGTGGTGGGCGTGGTGGACGAAGCGGCCGCGGGCCCGAGCGAGGCCAACGGCCAAGTCCGCGTGTACGTGCCGTATTCGTCCATGAACATGGGGGTGGTCGCGCGCACGGCGGGCCCGGCGCTCCCCATGCTGAACGCCATGCGCGAAGCCGTCGCCGCCGAAGCGCCGCAGATGTCCATCAACCGTGCCCAGACGCTGGAGCAGCGCGAAGCAGAGGCGCGGCGCTCCGTCATGCGGGCCGGCGGGGCCGTGGCGGTGGGCGGCGTTCTCGCCCTCCTCCTCTCCGCAATCGGTCTGTACGCGGTCGTGTCGTTCGCCGTCGGCCAGCGCACGCGCGAGATCGGCATCCGCACGGCGCTCGGTGCGCAGCGGCGCCAGGTGGTGCGGATGTTCTTCGCTAAAGGGCTCGCCCTGAGCGCGCTCGGCCTCCTCCTGGGCCTGCCGCTCAGCCTGCTCGCCACGCGCCTGATCGACGCGAAGCTGAACGTGCCGCTGTCCAGCTCGCCGCTGCTCGGCATCGCGGTGGGTGCGCTGGTGTTCGTGGTCGCGTCGGTCGCCGTCTGGATCCCCGCCCACCGCGCCAGCACCATCGACCCGGTGCTGGCGCTGCGGATCGAGTGACCTGAACAGCCACAGAGAAGCCCTTCGCGGTTCTCTCTGTGTCTCTGTGTCTCTGTGTGAGCCATGCAGTTGCGGTTCCCGGCCTTGTCCGGGGAGCGGAATTCAGCCATCGTTCCGCTCCCCATCCCCGCCAGCCCGAGAAACCCTGATGCGCCTCATCCTGGCCGCCACGCTCGCGGCATCCGTGCTCTTCCCCCTCGCCGCGTGCGCGCAGGACCCGCCGGGAGTGGAAGTGCGCCCCGGAAGCCCGCTCCTCGACGCATCGCGCATCGCCGCGCGCACCGACACCTTTACGATGAAAGTGGACGGGGCCGACCCGATCGAGCTCGTGATCCGCACCGCCGCGCTCGGCGATACGGCTCTGCTGCGCGTGGAGCGGATGTCGTTCGGCGCGCGAGAGATCAGCGTGGATTCGTTCGCCGTGCGCCGGCCGGGCCTGGCGCCGCTCTTCGTGGAGAGCCGGGGGTTGAACGGAATCAGCCGCCTGGCCTTCCCGCCCGGACGCGCGAAGGGGACGCACACCCCGCCCGAAAGGGAGGAGCGCACGATCGACGAGACGCTGAGCGAACCACTGTTCTACGGGAACTCCATCGACCTCGTGCTCGCGTCGCTGCCGCTGGAGGCGGGCCGCTCGTACGATCTGGCCACGTGGACCCCGGCGGGAGTCGACGGGGTGATCTCCGTTCGCGTGGCGCGCGCGGAGTCGGTGCAGGCGGGCGACGGCGCGCGCTGCCAGGCGTGGCGGTTGGAGACGGTGGACGAGAACGGTACCGAATCCGTCTACTGGATCGAGCAGAGCACCCGATCGCTGCTCGGCTATTCGTCCAACAGCATGGAGATACGCATCGTCCGCCATGCCTCCTGTCGGAGCGGGCCCGATCCGGCACGGACGACCTGAACGGTGGCGCGACCCGTCAGGGGGCTCGTGCGGTGTCGCGCGGAGCCGGGGCGGGGTAGCGGTGTGGATCGATCAGATCTACGAAGCCGAAAACGAAGCTGAGCAGGCCAAAGAATCCAACCGTTCCGCCCAGGTACGGGTGATCCGCCTCCTTGAGCCGGTACCCGCCGTAGAGGAGCGCGGCGCCGAAGGCGACCAGCTGCAGATCGGTGCTGGTGCCGTAGAGCGGACCCGCCTGCGCGACCCTCTCAGTCGGCGTGAGCGGAAGCGTGTGGCGAGCTTCGAACGGATGCCGCGCCGTGCCGCCGAATTCCGCGGACGGTGCGGTGCGCCACTGCGCCTGTGCACCCGCCGGCGCAAGGAGCGCGGCCCCGAGGGCCAGTGCAGCCGTGTGTGTGCGGATCCGGGCGAGGGAGAGCGGCACGTGGCCTCCAACAAGCGTGAGAAAAGGGACAGCCGTCAGCGATAACCCTTGCTTCGAGCGGCTGCGCGCGCAAGGCTAGTGCACCGTCGTCCGGAGCGCGACCCGCCCATCCTCCAGCAGAGCCGCCGATGTCCCAAGCGAACAACCCGAGCGCCGCCCTCAGCACCGAGCGCCTTTTGCCGGCCAGCCCGCGAGCGATATTCGCTGCCTTCGAGCAGCCGGAACAGCTCGCCCGGTGGTGGGGCCCGAGCGGCTTCACAAACACCTTTGAGCGGTTCGAGTTCAAGCCCGGCGGGCGGTGGGTCTTCGTGATGCACGGACCGAACGGCGCCGACTACCCCAACGAGAGCGTCTTCCGCGAGATCCAGCCCGACACCCGCATCGTGATCGAGCACGTCGTCGAGCCGTTGTTCACGCTGACGGTGACCCTGACCCCCCAGGATGGCCACACGCATCTCACCTGGGTTCAGGAGTTCGAGACCCCCGAGACCGCTGAACGGCTTCGCCCCATCTGCGATCCCGCCAACGAGCAGAACCTGGACCGCCTGCAAGCGCTGCTCGCAAGCGAGAGCCCCTGAAGCCGCCATCCGTGTGCATCGAAGGAAAGAAGGTCTCACGCAAAGACGCAAAGGCGCAAATAAAGTCGTGCCTTTCCTTCGCGTCTTTGCGCCTTTGCGTGACATCTTGATCCTTTGACGGATCACAACCTCTTGCCCCACCCGCGATGTCCTCGACCGCCTGCCGCGAGTGCGGCGCCGCCCTGCCCGACGGCTCCACCGCATGCGCCACCTGTGGAGCCGGCATGCCTCCGCTCCCCGTGCAGCGGCCGCTGCCGCCCCGCCCACCTCCGCCGCCGGAGCGCCCCAGGTGGCGTACGGCCCTCGATTGGGCCCTCCTCGTAGCCGCGTGCGCGGTCGTCGGGACCTTCTTCTACCGCGTGTCCACGAACACCGACCGGGCCGTCACGGAAAAGGACGAGGTGGCGCGGGAGATCGAGCACCTGGTCGACCTGCGCGTGTGGGGGCAGGACACCACGGGCAGCGCCCCGCCGCCGGAGAGCACCGGCCGGCCCGTCCCCACCACCACCCGGGCGAAGCGGATCTGGGTCTTGAGCCGGATAACGTTGGACGGCACGCTCTGGACCCGGGAGGTGATGAAGCGGCACGGCCTGGCGAGCGAGAAGATGATCGCGGCCTGGGAGACCGGGCAGTACCAGGCGAACGCGCGCGCCCACCCCGAAGTGGGGAAGCACCTGGAAGCCCGCCTCGCCGCCATCACCGAGATCGACAGGACCGCGGCGGCGTGGACGGACGAGCACATCGCGGCGCTGGCGCGGGAGTCGGGGCTCCCCGCCAGCGAGATCCGCGACATCGTCCCGCCCGAGCCCGTGCGCCCGGTGCAGGGATCGGTGCGGCTGGCGGAGGCACTGCTGGATATTCACCGCCACCTGGTCCGCATCGACCCGCGGGTGGAGTACGCCGGGGGCCGCGAGCTGCGCTTCCAGCGCGAGGAGGACCTGCGCCGGTTCGAGGAGCTGTTCGCGGCCGCGAACGAAGCCGCCGCCACGGTGGAGCGGGAACGGCATGCAAAAGCGGCCGCGCATGGCGCCGCCTTCAACCGCGTGATCAAGTAAGCCGGACGCCGCGGGAGCTCAGTGCGGTGCCGCGGCCCGCACCGTCTCGGGATCCACGCCGGAGTCCGCGGTGCCCAGGGCATCGTGGCGCTCCGCGGGCTCGCGCAGAAGCTGGTAGATGATGATCGCCCCGAACGTCGCGGTGCCGATGCCGCCGACGGAGAACCCGCCCAGCTTGAGCACCAGGTCGCCCGCGCCCACGGTGAGCGTCACCGCGGCCGTCACCAGGTTGCGGCTATTGGAGAAGTCCACCCGGTTCTGCACCCAGATGCGCCCGCCGGTCGCCGCGATCAGCCCGAACAGCACCACCGAAAGCCCGCCCAGCACCGGCCCCGGAATCGTCCCCACCAGCGCCCCGAACTTGGGCGACAGCCCCATCACCACCGCCGCCATCGCCGCCACCAGGAAGATGAGCGTCGAGTAGATGCGCGTCACCGCCATCACCCCGATGTTCTCGGCGTACGTCGTCACGCCCGTACCGCCGCCGGACGCGGCCAGCATGCACGCCAGCCCATCGCCCAGGAAGGCGCGGCCCAGGTAGCGGTCCAGCGACTGCCCCGTCATGGCGCCCACCGCCTTGACGTGCCCCAGGTTCTCCGCCACCAGCACCAGCGCCGCCGGCGCAAAGAGCAGCGCCACGTCCCAGCGGAAGACGGGGCGCGAGAAGTTGGGCAGCCCGATCCACGCCGCATCGCGCAGCGCCGCGAAGTCGACCGCGGGCCCCAACCCCATCCCGTTGGCCAGCACCAGGTACAGCAGGTAGCCGATGACCCCGCCCAGCAGGATCGGCACGCGGCGCAGCAGCCCGGGCGCGTAGACGGCCACCGCGCACGTGGCCAGCACCGTCGCCAGCCCGATGGCGGAGTCGAAGCCGCTCCCGCTGATGGCGCGCACCGCGACCGGCGCCAGGTTCAGCCCGATCACCGCCACCACCGAGCCGGTGACGACGGGAGGCATCAGCCGCTCGATCCACCGGTACCCCGTCGCCATCACGATCAGCCCGATCACCGCGTACAGCGCCCCCGCCGCGATGATCCCGCCCAGCGCCACGCCGATGTTGGGATTCGGCCCCTTCCCGGCGTACCCCGTCGCCGCGAGCGTGACCGCCACAAACGCGAAGCTGCTCCCCAGGTAGCTCGGCACTCTTCCGCCCACCACCGCGAAAAACAGCAGCGTCCCGATCCCCGAAAAGAACACGGATGTGTTGGGATCGAACCCCATGAGAATCGGCACCAGCACCGTCGCCCCGAACATGGCGAACACGTGCTGCAGCCCCACCACCAGCGTCTGCCCCCACGGCAGCCGCTCCTCAGGGCCGATTACACCACTCGCGACGGGGGTCCAGCGGGGGAAGAAGGTTACGCGTGTGGGGGAGGGCATAGGGGCGATGGGGAGGATGTGAATGGCCTATCCCTGAAAGCACCGAACAACCGCACCGGAGGCTGCGTAAGTAAGATCATTTCATGGGAAACGCGACCCACCGGGGCGAGCCATCCCTGGAAGGATGATCGGCACGCGGCAGCACGACGCTGGTGCGCCCAGAGTGCGCCTCGATCTCGACATGTGTTCCCGACACCAGCGAATGGGATGCTGCTCGATCTCAGCGCTCTGGATTACAAGGCGCACCCGATCGATGCACCCCAAATGCAACGCACCCGCTCAGAACGAAAGATCATCATCATCCTCAACATTCGGAGCCTCTCGAGCGCTGAAAGTTGGAAGGGGTTCTCCATAAGGACCTGTGGCAACAGGCCGAATCGTGGGTGTGGCGACGTTCACGTCGTAAAAGGAAACACCTGCGGCTTTCAGTTGTGACAAATTCGGGTCTGCATCAACGTGCCCCTGCGTAGGCAGCCAGCCCTTGATCTCAGCCTCGTACGCTAGCAGCCAGTTCCCATCGTAAAGGCTATCCTGAGTCATCATCGCCTCCCAGTCGGAAAAATCCGCTGCCGCATCGATGTAGCCAGCATCGCGCGCATGTAGCGCAAGAAGTGCCACGACCGAATCTGCTTGTGTGGATAAGATCAGAGCAGTAGCTCCAGATAGCTCTAACTTGAACCAGATGGCGGCCCACACTGCCCAGGCCACCTCTGATGCATGACCCAGAGGCGCATGCAATGCAATCACCTGCTCAAGTGCGTTCCCAAATTTCGGCGATACCGCCCGCGTACCCTTTTGATGGAAAAGAGACACGACAGATTGCAAGCAACCAGGCTCGACCATCACGCATTGGAACATGAGGTCCTGGAATAATTCCCAGGCGTCGCCATCCACGACCACTGACCGCAACCGCGCAATAGCATAACTCAGAATCGCCTCAGAAGGCTCTGCTTCACGGAGGCTGAAGGCAAGATCAAAATATCGTAACACATCGCTCTGGTCCATATGACCAGTCTCGGCGGGATCAAAGTAGCGCAGTGTATCAACCCACCGACGCTCGAGGGGGCGGGGCAAATCCTCAACGCTTGTTTTGAACGAGTTCAAGGCCAACTCGTACTCACGTAATACGTGCTCAATCCGTGGAATCGCAGCCTCCGCCTGCTGGCGCGAAGGAAACACAAATTCGAAATCGTCCATGAATCTGAAGCCCTTCAAACCAGATTTCTCTAATTCGGAATCAATAGCGGCTCCGATAATTTCTGCTACAACTAACGATGCATCCGGGCCTATGGGAATACCGAGTGTTTGCCCATCCTGCGAATTCCGGAGAAAAAGATCTAAGTCATTGCCGAGTCCGCCAGATCGCACCTTCTTTGCGGCTGCTTTCCCGTCGAGAGCCCAAGGTATGCTGTGCGTGTAAATGGAAGGATAAAAGCGCGAAATGTCGGCCTTTAAGATCACTCTTGAAGTGGCTCTGTTCTGAGCTCGGATGTGCGGCAGCTCTCCGCCTTCCCGCTGTGTTCGCACTGCGCGAAATGCGAGTGGGTCCTGGACTGGCCTTGTCAGGGACAACGCAGCCTTGTTCAAATGCGCATCGATGTTCCCCCACTCTTTCGAAATTACATCGCACAGCTGGTAATAGTTCAATGGATGAGGAATCTGCAGTGCTCTACGTAGATTCCCTGGACGTGCTAGGTCATGAGCACACGCACGCGTAATTAAGCCTCGCGCTGTTGTCCCGGGGCGAGGATCAATTGTCAGATTGGTTGCTGTGACGAAATCAGCAAACGGAACGGTCGTGAATGGGGGCGGGAGTTCTTTCGGAAAGTACCCACGGGCGAGGAAGTCGTGGAGTTGCATGATCGACTAGTCTCCGGACGAAAGCGATCAACAAACCTTGCACCGTATGCGTTCAGGCCGCGTATCAGCATCGTTGGTCAACAGCTGCCATGATGGCTTTGTGCCATGATGACTGCCTCACACGCGAACCGCGCGTAAGCCGGCGGGTTCGGCAATAATAGCCGTGCTGGGCTCTAATGGGCAACCAAACCACGGATGTACACGCTGGCACACGCAAAGCAGGGTGCCCTCCGCACCGTGCGCGGGAGTGCAGAAGCAGGTCGCCGTCAAGATCCACTCCCCGCCCTGCGCCTGCCTGGGTCACCAGTCCTGCTCCTCCTAAAAACGCGGCACGCACCGGCCCCGCCGCCCCGGCAACGGCTCTCCGTTTGAGCTCGCTCAGCCCGCGGCGGGCCTTTGCGGCGGCGGGGCGAGGCCCACGAAGATCACGATGCCGTCGCCGCCGGGGTCACCGCTCTTGGGGTCGAAGTCGGTGGCGAAGCCGGGCTTCCAGTTGTTCACCACCCACACGTTCCCCGCCTGGTCGATCTGGCAGCTCGTGGCACGCATGAAGGGGGTGTAGCACACCTTGCCGTCGGTGTACAGCGGCTCGCCGCTGGGGAGCGTGACCGGGGCGCCGCCGGAGCGGAGCGTGTAGCCGGTCGGGGGTGAGAGAGGCGTGCCGGTATCCACGCCCGCAGGGCTGGCGTCACGGTTGGCACCCTTGAGCGTGGAGAGCGCGCCGGAGAACTCGCTGGTCACCCCCATTGACCCGAAGCTGGCCACCCAGACGTTGTCGTCGCCATCCACCGCCAGCCCCCACGGCCCGTCGATGCCGCCGCCGTCGTAGGCGCCGAGGACGGACCCGTCGGAGCCCACCTGATACACCTTGCTGTCGCCGCTGGACGCCACCCAGACGTGGTTTTCGGAGTCGGTCACGATCACCTTGGTGGCGCTCCCCACGGGCTGCGGGGCCAGCGTCGTCTCCAGCGTGTGGGGATCGCGCAGGCGGAAGCGGGCCACGGTGCCCTGCTCGGCGACCGGCCATCCCAGCCCGCCGCCGTTGGTGACCCACACGTTGTCGTCGCCGTCGACCGCGATGCCGAACGGGTAGCTGCCGCTGTCGGCGAAGAGCGCGCGGCCGGGGTCGCCGCCCACGTACACCACCACGCGGCCGTTGCCGTAGCTCGCCATCCAGATGTTGCCGTGCCGGTCCGCCACCGTGGCCTGCACGCGGTTCACGTACGTGTGCCAGCCGTGCTCGGGCGAGATCGGCGTGCCGTCCGGCAGGAACTCCGACACGCTGCCGTGGTGCGGGTTCTCCGCCTTGACGCCCCAGCCGAAGTTGCCCACCCACACGTGGTCGTCCGGGGCGATGGTGATCCCCCACCCCGGGCCCTTGAGCCCCCCGCCGTACACGGGCGACGCCGGCTTCCCCTCCGTGCCCCGCGCGGGTCTTCCGTCCGGCCGCAGGACGACGATGAAGTGCCCCGAGTTCGGCGTGCCCTGGACGACGTTGTTGGCGATCCAGGCGTAGCCGTTCCGGTCGAACGCGATGTTGGCCGGGCCCCCGAACGGCGTCTGCCCGTCTCCCGTGTCGTTGAACTTGACGGCCAGCGTCCAGGCGTCGGGCGCGCTCTCCAGCGCCGGCCCGAAGTACTGCATCGCCCTCCGCGACAGCGCGAACAGCTCGGCCACGTTGTTGGCGGGATGATGGGCGATGTTCTGCACCGCCTGGAAGATGTCCGTGGGGGCTTCGCGGCCGTGGATCGTGGTGAGCTCGAACAGCTCCCGCTCGAACTCGCCGCCGTAGCGCAGGCACTGGAAGAGCATATTGGCCAGCGAGCCGATGGTCTGCAGCCCGATGGTCTGGTTGGCGTTGGGCGGGGTGAGCAGCACGGGCGACTGCATCCCGATCCCCGGCGCGACGAGGTTGCCGTTCATCCCCGCCGCGATGCGCAGCCCGAACGCGTTGCCGGCGATGCGGCTTCCATCGCTGAACTGCGCCATGCTGTACGCCGCCGCCACCGTCGACATCTCGTTGAGGGTGACGGGCCCCTCGACCCGCGGACCCACCACGGCTACCAGCAGCGCCGTGGGCCGGTACCGGGCCGTGGCGTAGTAGATGGTGTCCGCCTCCGCATCGGCGACGGGAATGGCGAAGGCGCCGTCCGCGTCCGTCACCGCCTGCCCGATGGTGACGGGGGCGTCCGCCGTGGCCCGGTAGAGCGTCACCGGAACACCCGCCAGCGGCGTGAAGCCGGCGGCGCCGGACTGCACGGTTCCCGCGAGGACCTTGTTTTCCATGCGCACGTTCCGGGGGAGGAAGGGAGCGAGGAGGACGGGCGCCTACCGCCGCAGATACTCGTCCACGTTCCTCGCGAGCACGTCGAGTGGCACGTTGCCGCCGAGCACGACGGTGTCGTTGAACGCCTTGAGATCGTACCTCGGGCCGAGCGCGGCCTGCGCCCGCTCGCGCTGCCGGTTGATCTCGCTGTGGCCCACCTTGTAGCCGCACGCCTGGCCGGGCCACGAGCAGTAGCGATCCACCTCGCTGGCCACCTCCAGCGGGTTGGAGCCGTTCACCTCCACGAAGAACCGCACGCCCTGCTCGCGCGTCCACCCCTTGGCGTGCAGGCCCGTATCCACGACCAGGCGGCAGGCGCGGAAGGCGATCGACTGCAGGTAGCCCAGCCGGCCGACGGGATCGCGGTCGTACGCGCCCAGCTCGTCGGCGAGCTGCTCGGCGTAGAGCGCCCAGCCCTCGGAGTAGGCGTTGAACGCCAGCATCTGGCGCACCAGCGGCATGCCGTGCGTGTACTCGCCCTGCCAGATGTGGCCGGGGATCGCCTCGTGGAAGGCCAGATCCGCGAGGCTGTACTTGCTGTGCAGGTCCGTGGTGCGGAGGTTGATCCAGAAGCGGCCGGGGATCTTGCCGTCCACCGACCCGGCGCCGCCGTACGCGGCCGGCGCGCCCGGCTCCTCCTCGGGCGGCAGGCGCTTCACCTCCATGTTCGGATTGACGACGGTGTTGAACGCCCGCGGCATCTGCGCGCGGATCCAGGCGAGGCGGTCGTCGATGAAGCGCCTGATCTCGGCGCGCCCCGGGTCTCCCTCGGCGAACTTGTAGCGCGGATCCCTGGCCAGCGCGTTCATCCGCTCGCCCACGGTGCCCTGCGTGTAGCCGCTCTCCTTGAGGATCGCGTCCATGCGCGCGTGCAGCCGCGCAAGCTCGCTTCGGCCCAGCTCGTGTACCTCGTCCGGCGACATCGTGGTGGTGGTCGACGCCTTGAGGGCCCAGCGGTAGAACTCGGCGCCGTGCGGCCGCGTGCCGATGCCCGCATCGTTCGTGGCGACGGCGCGCTGCGCCTCCAGCTCGCGGATCTGGCGGTCCAGCGCCGGCGCGATCTCCTGCGCGGCGATGCGGCGCGCGCGCCCAGCCCAGTCGCCGGGGATGTTGCGCGTCCGCCGCTCCAGCGACTCCACGAGCATCCCGCCGTCGCGCGCGCCCTGTGCGGAGAGGCGCATCTGCGTCAGCGCCTTGTCCAGCAGGAAGGCGGGCGGAACGAGGCCGGCCGCGCGCGCCTCCCGCACGCGTTCCAGCTCGCCGTCCAGCTGCCGCGCGTACGCCTGAAGCCGCGCGACGTACGCCTCGGCATCGGCGGCGTTCTCGACGGTGTGATCGCTGTCCAGGAAGCGGGGGACGTCCAGGTACGCGCCGACGTTCTGGATGACGACGTAGGGCGTGTTGCGCCAGCCGCCCACGGTGATGTCGCCGTAGGGGAGCGCGAAGCCCTCGAGCGCCGTCGTGTAGGCGCTGCGCACGACTTCCACGCTGGTCCGCACCGGGTGCGAGAGGCGGCTGGCATCGACGGCCGCGAGCTGGCCCAGGTCCGCGCGAAGCTGCTGCGCCACGCGCCTCTGCCCCGCCGGCGAGCGATCCGCTAGCCGGGACCGGAGCCCGGCCCGCGCGCCGACGTCGAGCCCCAGTGAGGTCGCCGACTCCGGAAAGAGGTTCAGGAGGTCGTTGCCGATGCGGTCGAGGAGCGCGATGGCGTTCCGGTCGGCGTCGGTCGCCGGGGCCGCCGCGGTCGCCTGCGACGTGCGGGCGGCGCCGCACGCGGACACGAGCGGCAGCGCGGCGACGGATGCCAGCGCGGCCAGCATCTCCCGGCGCGTGAAGAGTCCGTGTGCGGTCGGGTCGTTCGACATCGTCAGATGGCTCGGCTTCAGAGGGTGAGGCGTGACAGGACGCGGACCCGGTGCTCCCGCATCGTCTCCATCCCACAAAGTGCATCGGCGCGGCGGCATCTACAACCACCCCGGCCGCCCCAGTCCCGCCAGGCGCCGCACACGAGACGCTTGCGCCGCCCACAATTCGAACTTACCCTACAACCATATGGTTGCATATGCTTCCCTCAGCGATGCGGAAATCGACCGCCTCTTCCACGCCCTCGCCGATGCGACGCGGCGCAGCATCGTCGCGCGGGTGCTGGCGGGGGAGCAGGCGTCGATTTCGACGCTCGCGGCGCGGTACGAGATGTCGTTCGCGGCGGTGCAGAAGCACGTCGCCGTCCTGGAAGGAGCGGGGCTGGTGACCAAGCACACGCAGGGCCGCGAGCGCATCGTCCGCGGCAACCCGGAGCGGATCGCGCAAGCGCGTGAGCTGCTCGCGCAGTTGGAGGAGTTGTGGAAGGCCCGCTTCAGCCAGATCGACGCCCTTTTCTCTGAACCCCGTCTCCAGGAGTAAAAGCCATGCCCGTGACATCCGTCTCCTCCGACGCGAACGCCCTCACCCTGACCATCGTCGGCGACTATCCCGTGCCGGTGGAGCGGCTCTGGGCGGCGTATGCGGACCCGCGGCAGCTGGAAAGGTTCTGGGGCCCGGAGACGTGGCCCGCCACCTTCACCCGCCACGACATGGAGGTCGGCGGCCGCTCCGAGTACTTCATGACGGGCCCGGACGGGACCACCGCGCGCGGCTGGTGGCGCTTCGTCGCGGTGGAGCCGGTGCGCCGCATCGAGGTCGAGGACGGCTTCGCGCACGACGACGGCACCCCCAACGACGCCATGCCGAGCATGCGCATGGTCTTCACCTTCGCGCCGACCGCCACGGGATCCCAGTTCACGTCCGTGACCACCTTCCCCAGCCCCGAAGCCATGCAGCAACTGGTGGAGATGGGGATGGAGGAGGGCATCCGGTCGGCGATGGGCCAGCTGGACGGCGTGCTGGCGGAACCCGCCCCGACGGAGCGCGCCGGCTGATCGAAGCCGGAAATGCAAAAAGGGCCGAGCCCCGGAATGGGGTTCGGCCCTTTTCACCTTCTCATGTGCCGGCCGCTTGCTTCACGGTGCAGCGCCCCCGCGAAGTGCTCGCCGGAAGGAGCAACTCCACTCGTACACCCACCTGGTTATGCGTTACAGGCGCAGCCGCGTCCTTTCGTGCATGTCGAGCTCTTGCTGATGCAGGAGTCGCCGCACGCCTTCCCCTCCTTGCACACCGTGCAGCACCCCGAGGAGTTCGTGGGCCCGTCCCCGCCTCCGCAGGCCGTCGCGAGCGGCGCGCCGCTGGTGAGCAGGATCATGGCGAGCAGAGGGATGATGCGGATTCGTCTGAGCATTGTGACTCCTGGATTATCGGATTGCCGGTTGGACGATGCTGTAGGGGCTTTGTCGGCCGCGGCAAAGCCGTTTCCCGTTATCCGAGGTACCGTCGCAAGCGGGGCAGGGTACGGTGCGAATCGCAGCCGAAGACCGCCGGCTTAGGGCCGTGCTGCTTCGTCTACTCCCGTTTGACCGCTGCACCGTGTGTCATCAGGTTCTGCTATGAGCCTGAATCTCGCGAATCACGGCCTCCAGGTTCGGGGCGCGGTGAATGTGCGACACCGCGTCTGGAGTCAGCCCGAAGCCGGGCCGCCTGCTCTGGTCGTGGAGGTGACCGAGGATCCGTTTGTCCACGAACGCTAGGTCAACATAGGGAAGATGGAAAAGATGCTCCCAATCGATCGGATCACTTGCATCGGCGTTTTTCCCGGCGCTTCGCAACCCTCGTAAAATTGCGATCCAGAGGTTCCAACCTGGGCACGCGTACGGGTCCATCTCATCGGTAACGATGCTCCATGGAGTTGTCAGAAACGAGCTTTCGCATCGCTGAATCCCGAGTTCCTCGATCGCCAGCCTATAGAATGCGGCCGCCATTTCGAGGTCCTCCTCAGGGATTTGTCTCCGCGCGATGCCGGGCTCATCGAGTAGCTGCAAGTAGGCAAGCGACGGCACCGCCTCGTAGAACCCGTTCGGCAGAGGAGCGCCACGACCGCGCTCGCGCTTCACCCGACCGTAGATTGCCTTCAGCGGTGCGAGTTCCGGATTCTGCACCTTCGGCCTTGCCGCTTCAACATCTTCACTGGTCAGCCGCAATACTTCAGGTGAGAGCTCCTCGAGCCACGGCTTACCATGGGTGATCTGCTTCAACTCGTTGATGAACGGCCTCATCTTCAAATACTCGTTTACAAATTCAGCATGGCGCTCGTTGAGCGTCCGAATCTCGGGGACAATCTCATCCAGATCGGAAAGGGTTGCGCGGATCTCCCGGAGATCAGAGCGGGGGAAAAGGCGGTTGCGGAGCGCGTGCGCGGGAGCGATCTCGCCTCGGCTACGCGCGTCATAGTGGTGCTTGATCTCCTCGAGCATCAGTTTAACGGAGACCTCAGGCGAGAAGCGAATCTCAGAAAATCGCTCCAGGCTCGCCAGCCGGCGCTCGCGCGAGTCGCCCAGCTGGGCGAGCTCCTTCAGATGGGGGACGGAGAAAGCCAGTGCGCACTCTGCCCGATCCCATGCCTGGAAGAACGCTCGCACCATGCCTGGGTCGGCCGTGTCCGCTAAATACGAGAAATGCGCAGTGTCCAGATAGACGAGCATTGCAATTCTGCGATGACGATTTTCTAGTTGACGAAAGTACTTCGGATCACCGGCCGCTGAATTCCCCGCTCAACCTGGATCCCGCCGTCATGCAGTCTGTGGAGTGCGCTGGAAGAGAATTCGCACGCGGTTGTCACCGACGCCGGGCCTAAATCGATGATAGCGGTCAAATGTCATTATATGTGGAGCGACGGTCCAGCCGTCGGCGGCGAATTATCAGCTGCTCAAGCGCTTCGTCCGGCTCACGGCGAGCCGTCAGGTCGTTGAATGGTGATGGGTGAACCGTGAAGTATCCAGCCGGTCGGCGGTGAGCCAGCTGGACGGCGTGCTGGCCGAGCCCGGCAGGGGTTCGGCCCTTTCTCTCGGAAGCCATCGCTGCTAGAGTGGTCCCGTGAGCCAGGGAACCCAGGCCGCGAAGCTGTAAGCCGATTTCGTAGTCCGTCCTCCGCCAGGGCGATCCGCCCATGCCCGTCGACAAGTACCGGCCTCCGCCGGCCCATCCGCTCCACCCCTACATCCAGGCGATCTTCCGGATCCGCCTGGCGCGCCCCTGTGCGCGGGAAACCATCCTGCCCAAGGGGAACGTGGACCTGCTCTTCAACCTGGGCGACCCGCTCGTGGGGGCGGCCACGGCGGAAGAGGGGTCCGTGTGGGTAGGCGGGCTGCGCACGGCGCCGTACCAGGTGCGGGCAACCGGCACCATGGATCTCCTGGGCGTGAGCCTGTACGCGGAAGGGGCGGCGGCGCTGGTCCCCCTGCCGGCGGGCGAGCTGCTGAACCGGGAGGCGCACGGCGCCGAGGCCATTCCCGGCCTGGGATCCCTGGGCGATGCGCTGCGCGAAACCGCCATCTTCGATGCCCAGCGCACGCTGCTGGTGGCATGGCTCCTTGCGCGGCTGCGCCCGCCGCGTGGCGCGGCGCTCGTGGCGCAGGCGTGCGCCCGTCTGCGAGAGAGCCGCGCCGCCGACCCCTTCCGCGAGACGGCGTCCGCGCTCGCTATCTCCCCGCGACACCTGCGACGGCTCATCACCCAGCAGGTCGGCGTATCCCCGGGCGAGTACCTGCGCCTGTCGCGCTTCATACGCTCGCTGCACCGCCTGCACGCGCCGCACGCCACCATCGGCCGCGTGGCGCACGCCGCCGGCTACTACGACCACGCGCACTTCTGCCACGACTTCCGCGCGATCGCGGGAATGACGCCACAGGAGTACCGGGCGCAGCCGGTGCGGCCGGCGGTGGGGCACGTAATGGGGGAAGGCGCGCCGGATGCCGAGCGTGAAGGGCCTTCTTCGCCAGGAGTTGGAGCGCGGCCCGGCTGACGTGTCCGCCTGGTACAAGACGGGTGGGATGGAACCCGGTACGTTGGCGCGTCCGGTGCTCCAATCATCCAACCCGGGGTGCGCCCTCCATGCCGATCTCCTCCCGCCCCGCCGCCTGGCGGATGCTCTTCCTCATCTCCGGGCTGATGATGGTTCCCGGCGCGCTCACCCACCCCCGCGGCGGCGGCATGCCCGTGATGCTCGCCGACCCGGGCTGGATATCGTCCCACCTCCTGATGCTGGGCGGGCACGTCGCGCTGGTGGCGGGGCTACTGGCGCTCGGGCAGAGAACCTCGTGGCTGCGGGTGGGCGTGGTAGTGGCGGCGCTGCAGGTGGTGGAGGCCGCATTCCACGCCGCGGCCTTCGTGGACGCGCACCATCTCCAGGCCGGGCGCCCCACACCGGTGCTGAGCACGCACATGCTGCTCACGCCCTTGGTCTATCCGCTCTTCGCGCTCGGGATGATCTGGGTGATCGTGGCCGCGGCGCGCGCGGGAGCCCTCGGATCCGGGTGGATCGCGCCGCTGGGCGTGGCGGGGGTGGCGGCGCACGGCGCGGCGGCCATCGTGGTGGGTGTGCTTGGCCACGACGAGCTGGGCCCCCTCTTCGCAGGCATCGCGCTGTTCGGCCTGTGGTGCGTGTTCGCTTCGCTGTGGCCGGTCCGGGCTCGATCGTCGGCGGCGGCACCCGTCCCTGTCGCCCTCGCGACGACGAGCGTGCCGGCTTCCGGCGGGTTCGGGAGCGGCGTGTAGGTGGACTCCTGCTCCACGCGCTTGATCCTGTCACCGCCGCTGCTGGAAGGAGGGCATGGCCGGCAGCAGCTCGCGCCACCCCCCGCGGCTGGTGGCGCTCCGTCGTCTCGCGCGCAAGAAAACTTTCGTAAGCATCCTCACAGGGTTGCTCCCGAGCAGACACGCATCTGCCGGGATAGTCACTGTCTTAGTTCCGCGGAGCTGTCCGACCCGGTACCAGAGGTTGAGTGATCTTGTCGATTGTGCGCAATAGACGGATCATGGTCACCCGAACCCCGCTCCCCTGATCCCCTCGCTCAACTACATATTCCTCATCCCGTTCGCTGGCGAACGGAGCGACGAATCTAGCTCGAAGAATCATCTCAGTACCACTTCCCTCCGTAATAGCTTGCACCTCCCACCACGGGCCCGATCCCGAAACATAAGCTCTCGGGGCCGCGCATCCATTCGAGGTCTCACCACTCAGCATCATCACGACTCGGCGGTCGAGAAGTTTCGCGTAATCCGCATGGCGATCCAATGCCGCATATACGCTGCAGGCATTCACCTTGAATTCCTCACGTATTTCGCTCCGTCGTGCAAGAACCGCCTCGCTGATCGCCGCCGCGCGAAGTCGTCGCGAGATCTCCTGCCCGGACCCGGAGATCCGAAATCCCGAAGATCCTCCCAGCAGAACGAGTAGCGCGAGCCACGTCCGTACATGCATTCGTCTACTCCCGGACGGCCATATGGTGAGCGATCTCTTCCGCTTAAGGATTAGCGGGTGCCCCGGCGGCTGGCGTAGGGCAGCACGAACAGGTACAGGCCACTGAACAGGAGCAGGGCGAGCGGGAGCAGCGGCGAGTACGTGATCCAGGGCGGGGGCGTCGCTCCTCCTCCGCGCGCGAGGGCGACGAAGTTGGCGATTACGGTCACCGTGAAGACGATGGACACCCACCGGTGCGTCTGCCGGATCAATCTGCTTCCATTCATGGATTACCTCCTCCGAACGAGGGTCTGAGGGGATTGAGGCGGTCAGCCGTCCACGTACGCGGCCAGGTGCTCGCCCGTAAGGGTGGAGCGCGCGGCGACGAGATCGGCGGGGGTGCCTTCGAAGACGATGCGGCCGCCGTCGTGGCCGGCGCCGGGGCCCAGGTCGATGATCCAGTCGGCGTGGGCCATGACGGCCTGGTGGTGCTCGATGACGATGACGGACTTGCCGGCGCCCACCAGGCGGTCGAGGAGGGCGAGGAGGTGCTCGACGTCGGCGAGGTGGAGACCGGTGGTGGGCTCGTCGAGGACGTAGATGCCGCCCTTGTCGCCCATGTGGGTGGCGAGCTTGAGCCGCTGCCGCTCGCCGCCGGAGAGGGTGGTGAGCGGCTGGCCCAGCGACAGGTAGCCGAGCCCCACGTCCTCCATGCGCGAGAGGATGGCGTGTGCGGCCGGTGTCTTCGCGGGGCCGGCGCCAAAGAACTCCCGCGCCTCGGCCACGGACATCGCGAGCACCTGGCTGATGTCCTTGCCACCGAGTTTGTACTCGAGCACCGCGGCCTGGAAGCGCTTCCCCTCGCACTCCTCGCAGACCGTGGCGACGCCGGCCATCATCGCCAGGTCGGTGAAGATGACGCCCGCGCCGTTGCAGTTGGGGCAGGCGCCCTCGGAGTTGGGGCTGAAGAGCGCCGGCTTCACCCCGTTCTCCTTTGCGAACGCCTTGCGGATCGGCTCCAGCAGGTCCGTGTACGTGGCCGGGTTGCTGCGCCGCGAGCCGCGGATGGGCGTCTGATCGACCGACACCACGCCGGCCGACGCGGGGATGGAGCCGTGGATCAGCGAGCTCTTTCCCGAGCCCGCCACGCCCGTGACCACGCAGAGCACCCCCAGCGGCACGTCGACGTCCACGCCCTTGAGGTTGTGGCGGGTGGCGCCGCGGATCGGCAGCTTGCCGGTGGGGGTGCGCACCTGGGTCTTGAGCGACGCCCGGTCGTCCAGGTGGCGGCCGGTGAGGGTGCCGCTCGTCCGCAGCCCCTCCACGTTCCCCTCGAACACCACCTCGCCGCCGGCCGAACCCGCGCCGGGGCCGAGATCGACGACGTGGTCGGCGATGGCGATCGTCTCCGGCTCGTGCTCCACCACGAGCACGGTGTTCCCCTTGTCGCGCAGGCGCAGCAGCAGGTCGTTCATGCGCCGCACGTCGTGGGGGTGCAGGCCGGTGGTGGGCTCGTCGAAGACGTAGGTGACGTCGGTGAGCGAAGATCCCAGGTGGCGGATCATCTTGACGCGCTGCCCCTCGCCGCCGGAGAGCGTGCCGGACGGGCGGTCGAGCGAGAGGTAGCCGAGTCCGATCTCCACGAACGAGTCGAGCGTCTGCTGCAGCGTCGTGAGCAGCGGCGCCACCGACGGCTCGTCCAGCCCGCGCACCCATTCGGCCAGGTCGCTGATCTGCATCGCGCACGCGTCGGCGATGCTGATGCCCTTGATCTTCGACGAGCGCGCGGCTTCGGACAGCCGGGTGCCGCCGCAGTCGGGGCAGGTGGTGAAGGTGACGGCGCGCTCCACGAAGGCGCGGATGTGCGGCTGCAGCGCGTCGACGTCCTTGGAGAGCATCGACTTCTGGATCTTGGGGATCAGCCCCTCGTAGGTGAGGTTGATGCCGTCGACCTTGATCTTGGTGGGCTCTTTGTGAAGGAGCGCGTGCAGCTCTTTTTTGTTGAAGTCGCGGATCGGCTTGTCGGGGTCGAAGAAGCCGCAGCCCCTGAAGATGCGGCCGAACCACCCGTCCATGGTGTAGCCGGGGATGGTGAGCGCGCCCTCGTTGAGCGACTTGCTGTCGTCGTACAGCGCGGTCAGGTCGATGTCGTTGACCGCGCCGCGCCCTTCGCAGCGCGGGCACATGCCGCCGGTGATGCTGAAGCTGCGGCGCTCCCTGACCGTCTCACCGCCGCGCTCGAGCGTCACCGCGCCCGTTCCGCTGATGGATGCGACGTTGAAGGAGAACGCCTGCGGGGAGCCGATGTGCGGCTGCCCCAGGCGGCTGAAGAGGATGCGCAGCAACGCGTTGGCGTCGGTGGCGGTGCCCACCGTGGAGCGGGCGTTGGCGCCCATCCGCTCCTGGTCGATGATGATGGCCGTCGTCAGCCCGTCGAGCACGTCTGCGTCCGGGCGCGCGAGTGTGGGCATGAAGCCCTGCACGAAGGCGCTGTACGTCTCGTTGATCATCCGCTGCGACTCCGCGGCGATAGTCCCGAACACCAGCGAGCTCTTGCCCGAGCCCGAGACGCCGGTGAACACCGTCAGGCGGCGCTTCGGCAGCTGGACGCTGACGTCCTTGAGGTTGTTCACGCGCGCGCCGTGCACGCGGATGAGGTCGTGGCGGTCGGCGGCGTGCGGCTGCATGGCCTCGCTCATCGTAGATCCTAAAAAAAGGAAGTCTCACGCGGAGACGCGGAGGCGCAGAGAAAGAACCCCGAAAAGCCTCACACAGAGAACACAGAGAGAACTACAAGCCACTGAGAAAAACTCGTGCTGTTCTCTCTGCGTCTCCGCGCCTCCGCGTGAGGCAATGCGGTTCTCAGCCCTGCTCGATGCGCACCAGCTTGCCCGCGGGCGGCGTGCGGCTGCATGGGCTCGCTCATCGTAGATCCAAAAAAGGAAGTCTCACGCGGAGACGCGGAGGCGCAGAGAAAGAACCCCGAAAAGCCTCACACAGAGAACACAGAGGGAACTACAAGCCACAGAGAAAAACTCGTGCTGTTCTCTCTGCGTCTCCGCGCCTCCGCGTGAGGCAATGCGGTTCTCAGCCCTGCTCGATGCGCACCAGGTTGCCCGCGGGATCGCGCACGGCGGCGTCGCGGGCGCCCCAGAAGCGGTCGGCGGGCTCCTCCAGCACCTCCACGCCCGGCGCGGCGGCGACCCTGGCGAAGGTGGCGTTCAGGTCGTCGGTGCGCAGGAAGACCGCGCCCAGCTCACCCTTGGCCAGCAGCGCCGCGACGGCGTCGCCATCCTGCTTGGAGCGGCCGGCGTGCGGCTGCGAGAGTACGATCTTGATCTCTGGCTGGCTCTCGGTGGCAAGGGTGATCCAGCGGAATCCGCCGTGGGCCACCTCGTCGCGCACCGTCAGGCCCAGGGTGTCGCGGTAGAAAACGAGCGCGGCGTCGGGGTCGTCGACCAGGACGTGGACGGCGCTGAGTGATACGGGCATGGCACCTCGCTTGGTGGGGATGCTTTGCTGAAACGGTGATGGCGTTGAAGCTAAGCGGGTGCGGCGGGGATCGCTTCTCGAAAACTGCTCACTTCGCCGCGTCCTCGCGCTTGCGCGGGCGGGTGACCACCATCGTCTGGCAAGTGGGGACGGCGCGCAGCTCGTCGTGGCTGCGAGCGCGGTAGCTGGACGGCGTCTCGCCCACCAGCTCGGTGAAGCGGGCGGAGAAGGAGCCGAGGCTCGTGCAGCCGACCTCGAAGCAGACGGCCGTCACGCTCAGGTCGCCTCGGCGGAGCAGCGCCTTCGCCCGCTCGATGCGCCGCGTCATCAGGTACCCGTACGGCGTCTCGGAGTACGCCTCGCGGAAGCGGCGGCTGAAGTGCGCCGTGGACATCAGCGCCGTGCGGGCCAGCGCCGGCACGTCGAGCGGCTTCGCGTACTCGCGGTCCATCCGGTCGCGGGCCCTGCGCAGCCGCCGCAGCTCGTTCAGGTCGACGTTCATCTCACCTTCGGCCGGGGTTCGGGCGGAAAGTGTACGAATGGCGCGGGAGGGAGTCAAGCGAGGGTGCAGGCGCCGTCAGCCGGCCGGGGATGGGGCGTGGAGGGGCTTCAGGCTGCGCGGCTCGGGACGGCTCGCCGGAACGTGGTCCAGCGCGCGGATCGCCCGAAGATAGGCAGGCGGCATCAGCAGACGCTGGACGAACGAGCGCAGTCCGGCGCGGACCAGGAGGGGATAGAAGCGGATCAGGGGGCGCAGCCACTCGGCGCGCTTCAGCCGCAGCAGGCCTCGCACGTGCGCGGGCGCCAGGATCGCCTGCACCCGCAGCAGGAGATGATAGCGCCAGGGGCCGAGGTGCTTGCGGTACTGGGCGTACAGCGCATCGGTGCCCTCGCCCCTGACCAGGTCGCGGCGCAGGTGGAGGTCGCGATCCGCTCGCCACTCCGCGTGCGACGCGGGGAGATCGGGGATCTGGAGGCCGATGCCCACGCGGCGGAACACGTCGAAGAGCTCCTCCCGCTCATCCGCAGTCAGCGGCCTCGCGAGCAGCTCGTGCGCCCGCTCGGAGTAGTCGATGAGCATGTAGAGCACATCGCGGTGCGCCCAGTCCGGGATCGACTGCCCACGCTCGCGCTCCACCGCCTGGTGAACCGCCACGATGCGGTCCAGCGTGCGCGCCGCCGTCTGCGCGTCCGCGAAGACGATCCCCTGCGCGTAGCCCGCGGTGGAGAAGAGCCGGTTGATGGGGTCGTTCGGCAGCTTTCCGGTGAAGAACAGCCAGTCGATCGCGCGGTTGAGCGCGAACTCGGCCGCGGAGCCCGCGAAGGCGAGGAGCACCATGTCTCCATCCCCCCAGATCCGCCGCACGATGGAACCTCGATCCACGAAATCAGCCACGATGAACCTCGGTTAAGTTTTTTTGTCATCATGAGCGACGCGCTTCACCGTCCTCTCCGCGTCTCCGAACCGTGGCGCGGAGCGAGGGATCTACTGTGCGTGCCGAGGGCCCGGTTGCGATGCACGGTGCCCGGCCCAGCCCCGGCTAGATTCTTCGGCCGCCGCCCGAGATCGGAACGATCTGCGAGGCCTGTGGAGCGGCTCCCTCAGAATGACAAAATGGGGGGGCAGTGCTGCGGCTAGTGCGTGACGCCGCGGCGGACCTGCGCCTGGGCGGAGTCGATGTAGGCGCGGTAGCCAGCGGGGTCGATGAACGGCGCCGCCGGGTCCTTTGCCGTGTCGCGCCCGGCGAACTTGGGGTACCGTCCCCACAGCCTGCCGTGCGACGTTACCCAGATGTCGGCGGGGAGGCCGCGCAGCACGCGGAAGCTGCGCTCCAGGTCGGCCGGCTGCTCCGGGTACTTCATCCCGCCCAGCACCTTGAGGCTGCACGCGCTCACCACGGTCAGCACGCGCCCGCCGTCGCGCACGGGGAACGACCAGGTGGTGCAGCCGCGCGTGTGGCCGCCCGTGATGTGCGCCGTGAGCGCGACCGGGCCCACGCGGACCGTGTCGCCGTCCCTGATGCGGTGGTCGACGCGCGCGGCCGGGTAACCGATCAGCCCGCTCCACATCAGCGCCCGCAGCGGCAGGATCAGGTCCCGGTCGTCGCCGCCGGATTCGATGACGTCCGCGCTGGCGTCGCTGGCCCACAGCTCGGCGCCGGACATCCGCTTCAGTGAAGCCAGCCCGCCGGCGTGGTCACCGTGCGGCTCCGAGTTCAGCAGCACCTTTACGTCCTTGATGTCGAAGCCGAGCTCCTTGATGCTCGCCTCGATCATCGTCGCCGTCCCTGGATAGCCGCCGTCGATCACCACGTGCCCCTGCGGCCCCGCGATCAGAAACGCCGACACGTCGTTGGCGCCGACGTAGTAGAAGTTGCCCGCGATCCGGAACGGCTTCGCGTACTTCTGCCCGCCTTTATCGGAGCTCGCCTTCCACTGCGCGACGAGGAACCCGGCGAGGATGGCTACGACTCCGATCAGGATCACCGGCCAGCGTCGCTTGCTACGATCGCGCACCGCGCGCTCCGTTTCTTGAGGATCAGTCACAGCTTGTAATCAAAGTACTCTACAATACAAAGCAGGTCAACAGCGCTGCCCCGCGGCCGCTCCCGCAACGCACGCCATCGCCTTACCTTCAACGCAAGGAACAGGATGTCACGCAAAGGCGCGGAGACGCCAAGGAAAGAAACGAAAGCCCTTTCTTTGCGCCTTTGCGCCTTCGCGTGAGGCCATTCGGATGCTCGCGAATTCGTGATAAACGCCATGAGCACCACCCGCGAAGACGAGTGGCTGTGGGGCTGGGATACCACGCCCGGCATCGTCTCCGTGTGGGCGGATGCGAACGGGCGCGCGTTCGTGTGGCGGCGGGTCAAAGAAACGGGTGCGCTGGTGCAGGAGGAGGAGCGGTTCCGGCCCTGGATTCTTCTCGACGCGCTGGACGACCTGCGCCACCTCGGCCCGCGGCTCGGGCGTGAGGGGACGCCGGACGCGCGCGTCTGGTACCGCGAGATGGAGGGGCCGGGCGAGCTGCGCGTCCTGGTATCCGCACGGAGCGGCGCGGAGCTGGCCAGGGCGGTGCTGCACGGAGCCTCCCGCCGCCTGGACCGGCCCGTGGAGCACCTGCGCGCGCTGGGCGCCGACCATGTGCTCGCGCTGCCGCCAGAGGAGCAGTACCTGGTGGCCACCGGGCGAACGTACTTTCGCGGCCTCGCCTTCGACGACCTGCACCGTCTGCAGTTCGACCTGGAGACGACGGGGCTGGATGCCACGCGCGACCGCATCTTCATGGTCGCCGTGCGCGATCCGGCGGGCGAGACGCACGTGCTGGAGGCGGACGGCCGCGGCGACGATGCCGAGGCGGAGCTGATCCGGCGGCTGGTTGCGGCGGTGCGCGCGGCCGATCCGGACGTGATCGAGAACCACAACCTGCACGGCTTCGACCTGCCGTTCGTGGCCGAGCGGGCCCGCCGATTGGGGGTGCCGCTCCCGCTGGGGCGCCTGGCCGGCGTGGGCCTGCGCGAGCGCGCCGCCCGCCGCGGCACCGCGCGCGGCGACGAGGGGCGGCGGGTGCGGCTCCTGGCCCCCGGGCGCGAGCTGATCGACACGATGGACGCGGTGATCCGCTACGACTTCAGCGCGCGCGAGCTGCCGGGGCACGGCCTCAAGGCGGTCGCGCGGCACTTCGGCGTGGCGGCGCCGGAGCGGGAGTACGTGCCCGGGAGCCAGGTGTACGCCGTCTACCGCCGCGACGCCGAGCGGGTGCGGCGCTACGCGTCCGACGACGTGGAGGAGGTCGCGGCCCTGGCCCGGCTGCTGGGCGGCGCCGCGTTCGCCCTGGCCCGCATGGCCCCGCGCCGTTACGAGCGCCTCGCCGACGCGGGCCCCGCCACGGGGGTGATCGATCCGCTCCTGGTGCGCGCGTATCTGCGCGCGGGCGCGGCGCTCCCCGTGCACCACCCCGGGGACGGCACCCCACACCAGGGCGCGGCGCTGCACCTCTTCGCCACCGGCGTGGCGTGGCGCGTGGTGAAGGCGGACGTGGCCAGCCTGTACCCGTCGCTGATGCGCGCGTACCGCATCGGGCCCGCTCGCGATCACTTGGGGGCGCTGCTGGCGCTGGTCGACCGGCTGGTGGAGCACCGCCTCGCCGCCAAGACGAGCGCGCGGGCGGCGCCCCCCGATTCGGCCGAGCGCCACACCCAGGAAGCCATCTCGTCCGCCATGAAGGTGGTCGTCAACTCCGCGTACGGCTACCTGGCGGCCCCCGGCCTGACGCGCTTCGCGGACGTGCACGCCGCCAACGAGGTTACGCGCCGCGGCCGCGACACCCTGGCGCTTATGTGCCGCGAGCTGGCCGCGCGCGGGGTCACGCTTCTGGAGGCGGACACGGACGGCGTCTACTTCGCCGTGCCGGAGGGGTGGAGCGAGGCGGACGAGCGGCGCGTGGTGGCGGAGGTGGGGGCGCTCCTCCCTCCGCTGGTGCAGCTGGAGTTCGAGGGGCGCTACGCCGCGATGCTCTCGCACGAGCCCAAGAACTACGCGCTGCTGGGCTACGACGGCACGCTGACGCTCCGCGGCGTCGCCTTCCGCAGCAGCCGCTCGGAAGCGTTCGGAGAGGCCTTTCTGCGCCGCGCCCTCGAACGCCTCTTCGCGCGCGACCTCGCCGGCGTCCGGGAGGCGTACCTCGCCACCGTGCGCGCGCTCCGCCGCCGCGAGCTCCCCGCCTCCGACGTCGCATCGCGCATCCGCCTGACGAAATCGCCCGACGCGTACGCCGCCACCCGCTCAAACAGACGCGAGCTGGCCTACGAGGCGCTCCTCGCGAGCGGCCGCACGACGTGGCGCGTGGGTGAGCGCGTGGACGTGTACCGCACCCAGAACGGCGGCGCCGCCGTCCTGCCGCAGGACGAAGCCGCGCGTGCCGCCCTGCGCGACTACGACGCGGAGCACTACGCCCGCACCCTCCGCACCCACTTCGCCGCGCGCCTCGCCCGCGCCCTCACCCCCGAGGACTTCTCCACCCTCTTCGCAGGCCCCGACCAGCTCTCCCTCTTCGCCCCCTCCGCCGCGAGCATGCGGCCGATACTCTCGGTGAGAGGTGAGTGAGCTGTTTATCAAACCACGTCGGAGGGGCTATCATGGTAGCAGTACAAATCAGGTGAATTCAAGCCACTCGAATTGGTGCTCCGGTATCTCCTTCTCGTCTGCCGGCAAAGTCGCTAAAAATGCCTCGAAATCACGTTGAGCATCTGCGTTGTAACTTCGGTAGCGCATGAGCAGATCAAGGTTAACCGCAACCATATGGCTTTCGTTGTACTCACCTTGACTGGCTATTCTCCTCCACTCTGGATCCGAGTATGCCATCCAAAACGGATTTGCATAGGCGTTGTTGTCCTCTGCAGAAACAGTCGGGACGATGTCTCGCGAGATCCACAGAAACGCGTTGAACGCGCGCGAACTTAGCGCGTCTGTAAAGTAGTCGAAGCTCCTGATGGTGATGCCCACTTCCCTCGCGTACTGATTCCTCAGCGCCTCGTTCTCCCTCCCACGCCTACCGATTACAATCATGTACGAGAAGTTGGGGTCGTCGTGGCGGATGAACTGCTTGGACGGAAATAGCCGCTTAGCCTCTTCTCTGTTGCGTTCCATCCAGCGTTTCCAATTCAGGATCTGTTGTACTGCGGTGTTCAGGCGAGCGGATGGAGCGCCTGCTGCGGTGTAGGGTGAGGTATGAGGAGATTCGATCTCGATCAACGTATAGTTTACCCCAAGGCTTCTCTCACTTTTTGCAACAACGAAATCCGTAGTAAAATCGCTACCGAGTCTGACCTTAGCGCTAACGAGTTGATCCGTCCCTGCTAACGCATGTGAGAAAAAGAAGCCCGCGTGCTGGGACAAAAACTTCTGGTATGCTTCCTCCTTTAAAGTCTCGTCCGCGAGCATCGCGATCCAACGCTCTCGAATTGCGGCGAACGTTGGGCTTGCCTTCACCAGCGACCAGTTCAGTAGCGCCATCGGGCAGTGTCTAGTGGAAGGTCAGTTTGCATTTGCACGGTAGTATCCTCTCCGCAAATCTACTTGCCTCACCACACCTCTGGCTTAGCACGTCTCATCAGCGCACTTACCCAACTCGCTCGCACCCACCGTCGCTGACACACTCAACAGCACGGCGACTAATGCGGACGTGCAAGCGACCGTTTCTCTCGTCTCTCCGGCCGGATCGCGCAGGCGGCGGGTGTAAAGAGGAGCAGCAGAGAGCCGCTGGATCCGGCCGACGTGCTTATGCAGGCCAGTACATACGCACGAGCGGCAGAAGGCTTCGACCCTGTGAGTCGAACTTGTCGTAGTATTCGACCACAAGATTCGCGAGCTCATCGAGGTCCACCAGCGTGATTGGCGTCCGCACGCGCTCTGATTCGAATTTCGCGTCATAGCTAAATCCGCCGGTACTGACGAACAGTGCCTTATCGCCGTCCTGAAGCACCCCCGCGAACGCCAGCATGATGTCCCGGCTGACCGGGTCACGAGTATGCTTTACCTGCGCGATGATCCGGGGCTGAAGAAACCCAAGTCCATCCGGCGACGCTACGACATCCCTGCCTCGATCACGCTTTCAGCACCTCCTCACCCGGCTCGAACACCGACAACGTGCTGCCCAGTGTGTTCTTGGACGTAGTGCTGAGTGAGTCGCGGCTTACGCGGCCGGACCAGTGTACCTTTCGAACATGGAAGTAATCGGGTAACACGTCGGTGGCGTACCGGTAATCACCTTCAATAGTCCCAACGAGATATTCCCGGCGCTTGGGATCATACGTAACCACACGATCACCGTTCTTCATTACGTGCCGGAACTTGTAAGCCATCGAGGCAGCGTTTGCCAAGGCGTTTGGCGCGATTTCTGGGTACACTTCCGCCAAGAGCGCCCGTATTTGGTTCTGCGTCTTGAAATTGGTAAATGCCCCTGCACCCTCAAAGCCGATTCCTATGTGGCTAGCCTTTTCGAACTCGTCAACCAGATAACCACCCTCGCCCGCGCGAACCATCCAGAAACGAGGCATCGTAGCAATCAAACACTGGTGATAGATAGCGAACCCTGAACTGGAATCTGGCTCCAACGGCACCGCTTGTCACGGGGGGCGACCCACGGGCGTGCTGTACGCCCCCACGGCTGTGCGGCACCCCCACATTCCTCTTGACGCCTATAGGAGACGCGCCTACCTTACTGTAGACGGCTATAGGAACCCACCCGCCGAGACGACCGTGACTCCACGCCCGCACATCGACGCCCTCCGGGGCTCGCTCGACCTGCTCGTACTCAAGACGCTCTCCCTGGCGCCGATGCACGGGTGGGGGATCAGCCAGCGCGTGCAGCAGATCACGCAGGGAGTGCTCGAGGTGAACCAGGGGTCGCTCTACCCGGCGCTGCAGCGGCTGGAGAAGGATGGCTTCATCACGAGCGAGTGGGGCGTGACGGAGAACAACCGCCGCGCCCGCTACTACCACCTCACCGCCGCCGGCAGCCGCGCGCTCGGCACCGAGCTGGAGAGCTGGCGGAAGTTCGCCGCCGGCCTCGAAGCCGTGCTCCGCACCTCCTGATCGACCCCCGCAAACACCCCCCTGGAGCACCCCCATGAGATGGATCGATGGAATCCGCGCGCGCCTCGCCCTGCTGTTCGGGCGGCGCGCGGCCGAGGAGCGGATGGACGAGGAGATCGGCTTCCACATCGAGATGGAGACGGAGCGGCTCGTCCGCGAGGAGGGGCTGGAGCCGGTGGAGGCGCGGCGGCGGGCGCTGGTGGCGTTCGGCGGGGTGGAGGGGCACAAGGAGGCGCTGCGCGACGGGCGGGGGCTGGCGTGGCTCAGCGGCCTCTCGCTCGACTTCAAGCTCGGCTTCCGGATGCTGGTGAAGTACCCCGGCCTCACGATCGTCGGCGGGCTGGCGATGGCGTTCGCCATCTGGGCCGGATCCGTCACGTTCGTGCTCGTCAACCAGTTCCTGAATCCGACGCTCCCCCTTCCGCACGCCGAGCGCATCGTGCGCATCCGCAACTGGGACGCAGCGGCGAACGAGGAGGAGCCGCGCGCGCTGAGCGACTTCCTCGCGTGGCGCGGCGGCCTGCGCTCGGTGGCCGATCTCGGCGCCTACCGCGAGATCTCCATCAACCTGATCGCCGGCAGCGAGGCGGGGCGCCCGCTGCGGGGGGCGGAGATCAGCGCGTCGGCGTTCCGCATCGCCCCTGAGGCGCCGCTCCTGGGCCGCGCGCTGGTGCCGGGCGACGAGCGGCCGGGCGCGGCGCCGGTGGCCGTGCTTGGCTACGAGGTGTGGCGGACGCGCTTCGCGGGCGACGCCGGCATCGTGGGCCGCACCGTGCGGCTCGGCGACACGCAGGCGACGGTGGTGGGTGTGATGCCGGAAGGCTTCGCCTTCCCCGTGGCGCACGAGCTGTGGACGCCGTTCAGGCCGGACGCCATCGTCCCCGCGCCGCGCGAGGGGCCGGCCATTCAGGTCTTCGGCCGCCTTGCGCCGGGCGTCACCATCCAGCAGGCACAGACGGAGCTGGCCGCCATGGGCCGCCGCGCCGCCGCCGAGCGGCCGGACACGCACCGCCACCTGCAGCCGCGAGTCGCGCGCTACACGGACCCGGCCACCGCATCCATGGACGACATGGCCCTCATGGGGTCGTTCAACGTGTTCGCCGTGATGCTGCTGGTCGTCATCTGCTCAAACGTGGCGCTGCTGCTCTTTGCGCGCGCGGCCGGGCGCGAGTCCGAGCTGGTGGTGCGCAGCGCGCTGGGCGCCACCCGCGGCCGCATCGTGGCGCAGCTCGTGGCCGAGGCGCTGGTGCTGGGCGCCGTAGCGGCCGTGGTGGGGCTGGCCCTGGCGCAGCTCGCGCTCCGCGACTGGGGCGTCGAGTTCCTGGAGCGCAACCTGGGGGCGCTCCCCTTCTGGTTCAACCTGAACCTGACGCCCGGCACCGTGCTCTACGCCTGCGCGCTCACCCTGCTGGGCGCCGCCATCGCCGGCATGGTGCCCGCGCGCAAGATCACGCGCGGCCTGGGCTCGCGGCTGAAGCAGGGCACGGGCGGGGGCGGCGGGGTGCGGTTCGGCGGCGTGTGGACGGCGGTGATCGTCACGCAGGTCGCGCTCACGGTCGCCTTTCCGGCGGTCACCTTCACGGTGCAGCGGGAGGCGGCGCGGGTGCGCTCGCTCGACCCGGGGTTCGCGTCCGGCGAGTACCTGAGGGTGCAGCTGGACTCCGAGGTGGGCGCGGACACGGCCGCGCAGATGGCCCGCTTCGCGGCGGCGGTGGGGACGCTGCGCCAGCGCCTGGAGGCGGAGCCCGGCGTCGCGGGCGCCACCTTCGTGGACGCCGTGCCGCTCGACCACCACAACGGGCGGCGGATCGAGCTGGACGCCCCCTCCGGCCCCTCGGCGGCGGCCGGCCCGCCGCTGGCCAACCCGGTGGTGCGCACCGCGGCCGTCGATCCCTCGTACTTCGACGTGCTGAAGGCGCCGGTCATGGCTGGCCGCGGCTTCGGCGCCGCCGATCTGGGGCCCGACGCGCACGTGGTGATCGTGGACCAGGGATTCGTCGACCGCATGCTGCGGGGGCGCAGCCCGGTGGGCCGGCACCTGCGCTTCCTGAAGCGCGGCGAGCAGACCCCCGAACCCTCCGCCCCGTGGTACGAGATCGTCGGCGTCGTCAGGGATCTCGGGATGAATTCCGCGTACGACGACGATCGCGCGGCGGGGGTGTACCTGCCGGCCGCTCCGGGCCGCGAGCTGCCGCTCAACATGATCGTCCACGTGCCGGGCGACCCGATGTCGCTGGCCCCGCGCATCCGCGAGATCGCCGCTGAGGTGGACCCCATGCTGCGGCTCACGGAGCTCCAGCCCGTGGACCAGGTGACCAGCGCCAACCTCTGGATCCTCGGCATGTGGTTCAAGATCACGCTCCTGCTGACCGGGGTCGTGCTCCTGCTCTCGCTGGCCGGCATCTACGCGGTGCTGTCGTTCACGGTGGCGCGGCGGACGCGCGAGATCGGCGTGCGCGTGGCGCTGGGTGCCCCGCGCGCGCGCGTCGTCGCCGCCATCTTCCGCAAGCCGCTCACGCAGGTGGGCGCCGGCATCACGGTCGGGTTCATCCTGGTGACGGCCGCCGCGTACATCGCGGTCGGCCACCGTCCCGACGGCGCGCCCCGGGATCCCGACGCGGCCCTGACGATGGGGAACATTGCGCTGCTCGTGGCCAACGCGCTGGTCATGCTGGCCATCTGCATGCTCGCCTGCGTGGTGCCCACCCGCCGTGCCCTGCGCGTGCAGCCCAGCGAGGCGTTGCGGGCGGAGTAGGGCGGGCAACAGCAGGGCTCACGCGGAGACGCGGAGGCGCGGGAGAACCGCACCTGCAGGGCTCACACAGAGACACAGAGACACAGAGCCACAGAGAGAGAACCGCAAGGTTTGCTCTGTGGCTTTCTGTTCCTTCCTGTGGCCCCTGCGTGATGCTTTTCTTTTTCCTACCGACACTGCTGTGCCGCCGGGCGGGGGGTACGCGGAGTTGAGCGCGGTGTAAGCGGGCTGAATCGCGTTGGAGGTCGTGCGAATAGACATGAGGTGCCCACGAAAGATCCCTTCGTGGGCACTCCTGTTCGCTTATGGGCGCGGTCCCGATTCGTGTCTCAGCAGGGCATGAATGAAAGCCTGCCTGCACGCCTCCTTCTCTTTGCGAGTGGCCTCTCTTTCAAATGCTCCAGCATCTTCCCCTTGCGCGTCTGGGGGAGTCGCGGTAATCTCCCCTAGATCAAAATAGGGTTGGGCGTTGGTGATCGGGGCACCCATTCGCGACCGGCGATCCGCTGCGGCGCTCGATGTGAGTTCAGAAGGGGTCACGACGGCACTCACCACCGGTCCGCTCGGGTTACCTCTGCTGGTCGCGCTGACCCGACGGGACGGTCACCTTCAGTGCGAATTCCCAGAGACTCACCACCGCAAACCCGTACTCGGTCGGAGTTCTCAACAACCAATCTGGAGAGCGAAGACGATGAATCTGATCAAACGCACAATCGCGGTTGGCGCGCTGCTGGCTTCCGCACCGGGCACTGGAGCGGCGCACGCGCAGAACGACGCCGCTGGATGGCTCGGCCGCTGCAAGACACAAGAAGAGGCGTGCGAGGTCCGCGAACTCGGGTTCCGTGCGAACGGAACCACCCGTCTAACCGTCACTGGGGCGGGAGGCGCGGAGGTCGTCGGTTGGGACCGCGACAGTGTGCATGTGGAAGCACGCCTGCAGGCACGTAGTGACGATGTGGCGATCTCGACGGAAATTCTCAAGCGCGTCCGCGTTCAAGCGTCGGGTGGTGACATCCGGGCTGATCTGGACGGGGCGGAGGCTGCGTGGTGGGTTTTGTTCGTGGTTCACGTGCCGAGGAACTCCGATCTGGTGCTACGCGCCAACGCAGGGCCCCTTGCAGTGACGGGGGTCAAGGGTGACATCTCGGCCGAGCTGAACTCCGGTCCGCTGTCGCTCACCCATGTCGGGGGTTACGTCCACGGCCGAACCGGCGTCGGGCCGGTGCACGTCATCCTTGATGGTCAATCGTGGGAGGGCAGGGGCCTGGACGTCGCTACCGCAAACGGGCCAATGTTCCTCGACATCCCTGAACGGTACTCCGCCCAGTTGGAAGCCGGCACGCGAAGCGGCCCTCCCGTAGAGATGAACAACCGTTATTTGAGTGCCGCTCCTGGTGCGCAGTGGATTAGTGGAGAGGTGGGTTTGGGGGGATCCTCGGTGCGCGTCTACACGAAACTCGGTCCTGCGACCATTCACCGTTATCGCACGCACTGAGCAGGTAACTAGGCCTCGGCATGGTTGAGGCGCGGGCGCATCGGCGTGCGGTGCCCTACGGAATGGCGAGGAGCCTGCTTTTCTCTGTTGTTCTCTCGGTGTGGCGGTATGGCGGGCCGCGGGCGGGGTCGATAATTTTCCCGGGCGATCCCTCACCCCCTCCCCGAGCCGAATGCCCCGGCGCACCGACGCATCGCCCCCGGCTCCCGCACCCGCCTCGCTCGCGATCTACGACGAGGTACGCGCCCTCATCGTGTGCGGCCGGCTCCTGCCGGGCACGCGGGTCACCGAGGCGGATGTCGCAAAGGAGCTGGGGGTCAGCCGCACGCCCGCCCGCGAAGCGCTGCGGCGCCTGCAGCAGGAGCGGCTGCTCGTGCCTACCGGGGCGAGCGACGGCGCCAAGATGCGCCTCGCGGTGGCTCCCATGACCGCCGGCGAGGCGCGCGAGCTGGGCACCGCGGCGGGCGCGCTGGAGGGTGTCATCGTCCGCAACGTGGCCGTTTGCGGCGAGGGCGAGCGGCTCGCGCTGGCGGCGGATCTGGCCAAGGCGCAGGCGGCATTCCGGCGCGAGGCCACGAAGCGCACGCCTCACTGGGACCGGCTGTTCGAGCTGCACCACGCGTTTCACGGGCTGCTGAGGGCCAGGCTCGCCGGGCCGCGCCTCTGCCTGATCCTGGACGGGCTGCGCTCGCACCTCGACCGGTACGAGTACTTCTGCGGTCCGCTCTACGGCGCGGGGAGCTTCGAGGAGACGTTCGAGGAGCACGACGCGATCATCGCGGCGATCGAGTCGGGGCGCGCGGACGTGGCGGAGGCGGCGGTGCGCACCAACTGGTTCAACGGCGCCGATCGTCTCGCCAGGATCGTGGAACAGGTGGGCGAAGCCGGGTTCCACAGCGTGTTCTCGGCCGCCCAGCAGCGGGGGAATGTCGCCGGCTGATGCGACGGAAGTCTCACGCAGAGGCGCAGAGACGCAGGAGAGGACCGCAACGGCATGGCTCACACAGAGACACAGAGCCACAGAGAGAACCGCAAAAGGTTTTCCGCGTGGCTTTCTCTGTTGTTCTCTCCCTGCGTCTCTGCGCCTCTGCGTGAGATAAGCGGTGGTCAGCCGCCGGCCGGCAGGCGGCTGAGGATGAAGGCCGAGACCTGGCTGGCGGCCGGAGGGTCGAAGTTCGACAGGACCACGACCACGTACCCGCCATTCGGCTCGAAGGCGAGCTCTCCGTTCATCCCCGGCGCGCCGCCGCTGTGCCCCAGGATGCGACGGCCGCTCACCATGCGGTCAAAGAATCCGTACGCATACCGCGTCCCTGGGCCGACGTCCACCTTTCCGGCGAGGAGCTGGGAGGTGTGTGCGGCGTCCAGGAGCCGGTGCTCGCGCAGGGCGACGGCGAAGCGCGCCAGGTCGCCCACGGTGGAGTAGCCGCCCCCTGCCGGCGTGCCGCGATACGGGAGCGTCGGCGCGTTCGACACGAGTGCGCCGGACGCCTGCCGCATGTAGCCCAGAGAACGCCCGGGCACGACCGAGTCCTCGGGCGCCGCGCCGGTGGCCGTCATCCCGGCCGGGGCGTGGATGCGCGCGGCCACCTGCTCGTCGTAGCTCCTGCCGCCCACCCGCTCCATGAGGGCGCCCAGGAGCATGAAGCCGTAGTTGCTGTACTCCCACCGCGCGCCGGGCTCGAAGCGCAGGCCGCGCGCGCCGTAGAGCCGCAGGTAGTCGCCCGGGTTGCGGAGCTCCAGCCGGCGGGCCATGAACTCCGGCCCGAAGATGTCGCCCGTGCCGCCGGTGTGGGTCAGCAGGTGGTGCGGCGTCACCTTGGACGCCAGCTCCGCGTTCGGGTAGTCCGGCAGGTACGTGGCGATCGGCACGTCCAGGCGCAGCGTGCCGGCCTGCACCAGCTGCATCGTCGCGACCGCGGTCAGCATCTTGTTCATCGAGCCGACGCGGAACTGCGTGAGCGGCGTGTTCGGCACGCCCCGCTCCCGGTCCGCGAGGCCGTAGGCGCCCTCGAACAGCGTGCTCCCGTCGCGGGCCACGAGCACGGCGCCCGAAAACTCGCCGGCCGCCGTGGCGGCGTCGAGGTGCGCGCGCAGGGCGGCCACGAAGGCCGAGTCGGCCGCCGCCTGCGTGGCGGCCGCGTCGGGGGTGGTGGCCTCGCCGGCGCCGCACGCGACGCAGGCCAGCAGGGTGAGGGCAGCGACGATCCGCATGGCGTCCTCCGGGTTCGAAAGGCGGTTGCGTGCGATTACAGGCGAGCGTCGATCCCGATCTGTTCGACCAGCCAGTCGTGCCGGTTGTCGCGGGCCTGCTGGCTGAGGTCGTGTCCCGCGTCGTACCAGAGAACCGTCTTGGGCTGCGGCGCGGCGGCGTGCAGCTCCGCCGCATCGGCATAGGGGATCAGCGGGTCGAACTTCCCGTTCTGCAGGTATAGCGGGACGTTGGCGTTCCCGATGAAGCGAATCGGCTCGATGGGCGCCATCGCCCGGATCCAGGCGACGCGCCGGGCACACGGGAAGCCGGAGATGAGCTTGAAGCCTTCCGGACCCGTGGCGTGCGAGACCTGGCCGCCGTGCCCCACCACCAGCGCCGCCGCCTTGAGGCGCCGTTCGATGCCGACGAACAGCGCGCCCGTCGCGCCGCCCCAGCTGAAGCCCACGAACGCGATGCGGCCGGCGTCCACGTTGGGGCGCGAGCGCAGTACGTCCACGGCGCGCTGCAGATCCTTGATCACCTGGATCTGCTCGGTCCGGTCCTGGTCGGTGATCGTCAGGTAGGGCGGCGTCGTGCGGTGATTCCACGGCGCGTCGATGGCGATGACGACCGCGCCGTACTTCGCGTAGTTCTGCGCGATGCCCGCCATGGCTTTCGCGTTGCCGGGCAGGCCGTGCATCAGCACCATGCCGGGGCGCGGACCCGTGTGCGTGACCGGGTCCCACAGCATTCCTGTCACCACGCCGTCCGGACCGCTGAACGAGATGCTGCTGGCCTCCACGCCGTTGGTCGTGCTTTCGACCGTCTTCTGCAGGTTCAGCGGTGCACCGGCGTCGTAGCTGAACAGCTTCCGGTCCTCCGCGGTCGCCACGCCGAAAGCGGGACGCGCACCCGTGCAGGAATCGGCGTGCACGCGCACCCTCACGGAGTCGCGCACCTCCGGGCGGTCGAGGAGCGAGGCGACGACGTACGTGGAGCCCGCCGCCACGGCGCTGATGGCCCCGCCGGCGTTCACGGTAGCAACGCCCGGATCGCGCGATACGTACAGTACCGCCCCGCTGGCGTTGCGCACCGTGGCGGTCAGCGGAGACGATTCGTATACGCCCACCACCACGCTGTCCGCGGAGAGCGTGAGCCGCGGATCGCCACTCTGTTCGACCGGGTTCCCGTCGCACGCCACGAACGCGGCGCACGCCAGCGCAACGGCGGCGATAGACTTCGCCGATTTCATCGTACGCGCCTCACGTCACGGGAAGTTCGAAAACAGGTCGTGCGTGGGGAACGACGTGGCGCCCTCGTGCGCATTCCACAGCGCGGCATAGAGCTCGGCCTCCAGGTTGGCGGTCAGCGAGCGGGTGTTCAACAGCCCGACGAACGCGAAGTTGTGGTACGTGCGCACCATCATGCTCGTGTTGCCGGGCAGCGTTCCGCCGTGCCACCAGTTCGCGTCGCCCTGCATCGGGCGGACGAACCAGCCGGCGCCGTAATAGCATCCGCCATCCGGACACACCATTGCGCCGCTGCCGGTCATCTCCGCCACGAGCGCGGTGCTGAGGATGTCCGGACGGCTGGCGCGGCCATCGACGGCGGTCAGGAAGCGCAGGAGATCGATGGTGGACGACACCCACGCGCCGCTCGCATCCCCCGCTTCCAGGTGGAAGCCGCCGTAGTTGAAGGGCACCGTGCCCTCGCCCGGAAAAACCGACGGCACCGCGGGCGCGTTCACCCCCATGCCCGGCCAGTAGTACTTCACCTCGCCCGGGAGCGCGTTGCGCATGAGCGACCTGCCCTGCTGCGTGCGGTTGGCGCCCACGGGCTGCAGCACGCGTGCGCGCACGTATTCCTCGTAGCGCATGCCGCTCAGGCGCTCGATCACGCGGCCCAGGATGATGTAGCCGAAGTTCGAGTAGGCGAACTTCTCGCCGGGGTTGAAGTCCAGCGGCATTCCCTTCATGTAGCGGACGAGCGTCTCAGAGGACGCCGGGGCGGGAGCGTTGACGGCGGCGGCGGCGATCAGCGGCCGGTCGATCGGGTCGAATCCGCCGTTCGGCTTGCCACGATCCCAGCCCCCGCTGTGGTTGAGCAGGTGCCGGATGGTGATCTGCTCCCACCGCGGATCGACGGTCGCTGCCGGCGCGGGCGCCAGGTGCGCGATGAGGGGCGCCACGCGGTCGTCCAGCCTGAGCTTGCCCTCCTCGACGAGCTTCATGATGGCGGCGGCGGTGATCGGCTTGGACATGCTGGCGATCCGGAACAGCGCGTCGGGCTGCACCACCGTCTTGTTCTCGACGTCCGCGTAGCCGAAGCCGCGCGCGTAGATCAGCCGTCCGTCGCGCACCACGGCGACCGCGCCGCCGGGAATGCCGTGCTTGCGCATGAGTGCGGGGATGACCTGATCGTACGACCCCATCCCCGGCACCGCGGCGCCGCTGATGGGGATCTCCTGTTCCGCGGGAGGCGTGACCGGGGGATCGACGTGCGGCGCGGCCGGCTCTCCGCTGCAGGAAAGCAGGGCCGCGAGAAACGCGATCCTGACCATCGCAACCGCGATCGATCCGCTGGCGCCGCCGCGTGCGCGTCCGGTGGGACGATGCAGGCAGAGGGATGCACGCTCACGCATGGGTTGCCCGTGGTTGGGGGTGGAATGCGGCCGCTCAGCGCAGCCGGGTCACCCGTACGATGCGCGCCGACTGCGCCATCGACACGAGCTCCAGCGAGACCCCGCGTGGCCCGTCCGCCATCAGGTACAGCGCCGCGTGGCCGCCGTCCGCGGCCGCCAGGGTGTGCTCGCCGTTGGCGCGGCGGCCGGCGCGGCCGGGGAACCCCACGGAGAGCGGGCCGGACACGCGTGCGCGCTCGGAATGGTCCCACGAGGTGTAGCGCGGCAGGTCGTGCGCGACGCCCGGGTCGATGAGCCCGGCGGTGACGCTCGCCAGCGTCTGCCGGTCGGTCAGGTCGGCGTAGCTGATGCCGAGCGTCGAGGTGATGTGGGCGATGACCGCGGGGCGATTGAGCCAGTCGACCGGCGCGTAGATGAGGCGCTGATACAGCGTCGGCCGGCGCCCGTGATCGACCGAGGCCTCGCCCGCCAGCTCGCGCAGGAAGAGGAGCATGCGCGCATTCGCGCCGTAGCGGCCGTTGCTCTGCCAGGGCCCGAGCGCCGGCTCCGTGCCCCACAGGCCGACCGCGCCCTCGAACGGCAACGGTGCGTCGCCGCCGGCGCGCGAGTGCAGCGCGTGGAGCGGCTGCCCCGAGCCGATACGGCTGGCCGTCTCCATGGCGAGCGTGGCCAGGCCCTCGTTCAGGATGCTCTGCGTGCGGTCGCGGTGGCTGGTGATCAGGTCGGCGTTGTGGGCGTACTCGTGGAGGAACACCCCCGCCGCGTAGCTCGCGTTCTGGTTCTGCGGCAGCGCCAGCCGGTCGGCGCTGTGCAGGCTGACGACCATCTCCGAGGCACGCGGGCAGCTCGCCTGGCTCGCGACGTTCACGGTCGGCAGCGGCCCGTCGTAGGCGAAGCCGGTGCCGAGCTGCAGCGTGCCGAGCAGCACGTAGAAGCGGCCGCCGCCCCCGGCGGGAGGCTGGAAGTCGGCGTCGAAGACGGAGCGCATCGTCGGCAGCAGCCATCGGTCCGCCATCGCCGCCGCGTCGCGCAGCCAGCCGTTCTTCGCCGGATCGATGAACCCCGCCGCCAGCGGGTGCCGCAGATCGACGACGACGGCGACGCGGCCCGAGACGGCGACGACCTTGGCCTGGAAGGTGGGCACCGAGTCCGCCGGCAGGTGGCAGATCCCCGGCTTGCCGGAGAACCAGTCGACGAAGCGCAGCGTGTCCCCCATGACCGCCGTGGCGTAGCGCGGGTCGAATGGCGCCGGCGCCTGCGAGTAGCTGCCCACCGGCGCGGCCAGTGCGGGGATCGCGGGCTCCAGCGGCGTGCCGGCACCGGGTGCGGAGAAGGTCGCGAGCGGTCCGGGTGCGGCGGACGATGAGAGTGCCGGGGCGGCGTCGCCGGTGCCCAGGAGGCGGACGGAAACCAGCGTGCGCGGGGACTCCACCTCCGCCGTCGGGATCGCGAGGTTGGCGGCGCTCAGCACGTAGTCCTCGTCGGCGGCCGGCAGGCGCAGGCAGCGCAGGTCGTCCTCGGTCAGGACGCGCGACTCAGCCGGGCGCAGCGAGAAACTGGGTGGGACGCGTACGATGCCGCCGACCGGCGCCGATCCGTTCGCGGACAGCTTCACGGCGCGCATGTCGGTCTCGCAGGCGCGCATGGAAGGCACCCGGAACTCGGCGACGCTGTCGGACAGCGCAACGAGCTCCTTTGCTTCCACGCCGTCCAGCATGAGCGAGCGCAGGCTGGCGAGGCCGGTGCCGCGCACGTGGGCGATCTGCCCAGGATGAAGCGTATCGACGGAGATCACGTGGATCGGCCCCGCCGTTTCTACGGGTCCGCCTCCATCGCAGGCGGCGACGAGCGCGGCGATGAGCGCGGGGAGCAGCGGGGCGGGGCGCATGAGCGACCTCCGGGTCGTGGGCTGAACAGATGGCCTCACACAGAGCCACAGAGAGGAAAGCAGAAGAGTTCTCTGTGACTTGATGTCAAAAGATGCGCGGCGGACCCTCGGGGCGGGCGGGTGCATCGTCGCGCGGCGCGCCGCCCACCGCGTACGACGCGAACAGCGACAGCAGCGGCCGCGCCGTGCGCCGGCGGCTCTCCTGCGTGAAGCCCGTATCGGCGACCCGGAACTCGGTACGGTCGCCTCGCCACGGATCGTTGAGGCGAAGCGTCACGCGCCCCCGGTCGGCGGCGAGCCGCCGCGTAACCGCCAGCTCGCTGGTGAACGCCGGCAGGATCTCGCCCTGTTCGATCGCCTGGGCGCTGCGGCGGTACGCGTAGAGCTGCACCGCCGTGTTCTCGGCCACCCGCATATCGACGGTGAGCCGCGCCGTGGCGTACACGCCGCTGCTGCCGAACGCGTCGCCCGTCGTCTCCGCGTGGATGACGCTGCCCGCAAGCGTCACGACCGTGCCGGGCGCCAGCCGCGCACGCGCGCTGCCGTCGGCGCCGCCGGCACGCGTCCGGTCCAGGTTCGCCAGCGTGGTCGTGGAGCCGCCCCTCTCCGTCGCCGCCATGAGTGGGCGGATCGGGTCGCGCGTCCAGCGGAGGAACGGCGTGAGCTGCAGCGTCAGCAGCGAGCCGGGCCGCTCCACGCCGAACTCCACCTGGTCCGAAAGCTCCGGCCGCAGCGACGGGTTGCCGACGACTTCGTGCGCGTCGTTCTCGGCCATGGGGAACGGATTCAGCATCTCGGGACCGGGCCGGTTGATGCGGCGGCCGTACGCGAGCCGGTACACGAGTCCGCGGCGCGCATCGGTCCATTCGCCGCTGATGCTGGGGAATAGGCGCACGTCCGTCCGTTCGCTGGCGGCCTCCAGCTCGATGCGGGTCCGGTCCGCCTCCAGGCGCAGCCCCGCCTCCGCGCGCACGCTGCCGGTGACGCGGTGCGCGGCCAGGTAGCCGGCGTGCACCTCCGTCCGGTAGCGGTAGTCCTGCGAAACGGTCGCGCCGAAGTGGGTCGCATCGTGCTCCGCGTTGATGGTGCGGAACCGCGACTCCTGCCCCACCTCCAGATCGATCCCCGGAAAGTGGACAGCGAGGTCGTTGCGCAGTACGTGCTCGCGCTGCCGCGAGGTCATGGCGGTGGACTTGTAGCGGAAGCCCGCGCCCACGTCGTCGTAGTCGCCCCGGAAGTCCTCATCCACCAGGCTGGTGCGCGCCTCCGAAGCGAAGCGGAAGCGCCCCCGGTCCACACTCGCGGCGGCGCTCAGCTCGGCGGACGGGATCACGTGCTCCACCAGGCTGCCGGTGGCGCTCGTTCCCGTGTCTCCGGCCGCATTGGTGTAAACGAACGCGGTGCTGTTTCGTGACGCGCCTTCCATCCAGGAGTACGCGCCGCGCAGCGCCAGCGACGCGCCCGGCGCCGGCGTCAGCGCCGCGCCCGCCATGACGGAGTGCAGGCGGTGCCTCGCCCGCCCGCGGCTGTCCTCGTCGGTCTGGAGAGGGAGGTCGCCGGGCACGAGGCTCCAGCGCGCCGTCCTGGAGTCCGTGC
Source organism: Longimicrobium sp. (assembly GCA_036387335.1). Lineage (NCBI taxonomy): Bacteria > Pseudomonadati > Gemmatimonadota > Longimicrobiia > Longimicrobiales > Longimicrobiaceae > Longimicrobium > Longimicrobium sp. Next base: position 41,606 of record DASVTZ010000105.1, on the reverse strand, counting down.
GCGGCCGCATGCCGGAGAAGGAGTACGTCGCATCCCAGCTCAGCACGCCGCGCACGTGGCCCGCGGCGGCGGCGGAGCCCGCGTAGTGATCGTCCGACGCCATGGAGCCCGCCAGCGAGCGCATCCCGGTGCGCCGCGTGGCATCGTCGCGGAAGACGAGGTTCACCACACCGGCCGCGCCGTCCGCATCCTGCCGCGCGGACGCCGTGGTGCCCGCCTCGATGCGGTCCAGCGCCGCCGCCGGCATCTGGCGCAGAAACGCGGCGAGCGCATCGCCGGCCAGCGGGATGCGCCGCCCGTTCATCAGCACCAGCACCCCCGTGCCGCCGCGCATGGCGATGCGCCCGTCCGCGTCCAGCTCGACGCCGGGGACGGTGCGCAGGAGGTCCGCGATGCTGCCCCCCGCCGTGGCGGACGCGCGCACATCCACGACGGTCGCGCCGCTGCGGAGCTGGACCGCCTCGCGCTCCGCCCTCACCGTCAGCGTATCCAGCCCCAGCGGTCCGCAGCGGAGGCGCACGTTGCCCACGCGCACGGCGGCGCCGGCGACGCTCACCTGCTGGCGGTGCGGCGCATGCCCCGGGTAGCCGATCTCGAGCGTGTAGGTGCCGGGGAGGGCGCGGAGGGAAAAGCGGCCGGCGGCATCGGCCGCCGATGCCGCCATGAGGTGACGGCCGGAGCCGTCGCCATGGAAGAGCTGTACGATAGCGCCGCTCGACGGCGCGCCTTCCGCGCACGAAGCCGTTCCGGTCAGCACCGCCTGGGAGCCGCCGGCCGGAATCCCGTGATGTTCGTGCTGCGCCGCCGCCGGTGCGGAGATGGCCGCCAGGGCACCGCACGCAACGGCGATCGCCGCCGCCCGTGCAGCCATGCGCGGCATGAGCGGGTCTCCCTACGCGTCGCGCGGCGTCATTCGCAGCTCACGATCGGCCGGTAGGTCTGGTTGTGCAGACTGCCGGAGGCGCCGCCCACCTGGGTGCCGCCACCGGTTACCCAGATCAGTCCGTTCACGAAGGCCGACCCGACCACCCCGTGCACGGGCAGAGGCATGGGACGGAGGCTCGTCCACTGGCTGGTGCGGGGATCGTAGTACTCGTGCTGGGGGGTCATGCCGCTCGGCGCCTCGCCGCCCCAGACGTGGAAGCAGCCGCGGGCCATGACGCTGTTGATCCCGCTGCGGCCGCTCAGCATGGGAGCCGCGGTCGTCCAGGTGCGCGTCTGCGGGTCGTAGACTTCGTGCGCATCCGACTTCAGGGGCGACAGGCCGTTGCCCAGGCGCCCGCCAACGATGTGGATGCGCCCGTTGATCGCCGCGCCAGCGATGTGGTTGCGCTGGGAAGGCAGATTGGGCAGCACCTCCCACCGGTCCGCCGCCGGGTCGTACACGGCGAAGTCGTTTCCGCGCGGCACCCGTCCCCCGGCGACGTAGATCTTGCCGCCGAGCACTACCGCCACACCTCCGCTGCGCGCGGTGGGCATCGGGGCCTTCTGCACCCATGCACCCACCGCCGGGTCCAGCTCGTACAACGTGTTGACGGCCGTGGCGCCCTCCTGGTCGTCCGTGAACTGGCCGCCGAGCAGGTAGATCTTCCCGTTGACGCCCGCCGCCATCCCGTGGTTGTTGGGCTGCGGGAGCTGTGGGCCGAGCTGCCAGCGGTCGAGCGCGATGTCATAGACCTGCACCGTGCGGGACGTCACCCGGGAGGGAGGATAACCGCCCATGACGTAGAGCTTGCCGTTCGCTTCGGCGAGGGCGAACTCCGACTGGTTCTCGAGCAGATTCGCCTTGATCCCCCACTCGCCGTCGATCGGCTCCCGCACGCGAACGCGCACGGAGTCACGCACCTCCGCGTTGCCCGCGAGCGTGGCGACCACGTACGTCGAGCCGACCGCGACGCCGCTGATGGCGCCGCTGGCATTCACGGTCGCCACACCCGGATCGCGCGAGACGAACTGTGCCGTCCCGCTGGTGTTGACCACCGTCGCGGCCACCGAGGCGGAAGTGCCCAGATCGACGGTCACGCTGTCCAGGGAAAGCGCGAGCTTGGGATCACCGCCCTTCGCGACCGGGTCCTTGCCGCAGGCCAGGAGGGCGGCAGCCGACACCGATACAGCCACCCACGCGATTGCCCGTCTCATGTGCGCTCTCCAGAACCCGGGGCTCCCGTCGACACTGATCCCAATGTATACGTTTGTTCTAATGTATACGTTTCCCCCTGGCACGCAAGTAGGCGGAGACGCGGAGATGCGGAGGGAACTGCAACCGCATGGCTCACACAGAGACACAGAGACACAGAGAGAACAGATCAAGGCTTCCTCTGTGGCTTGTAGTTCCCTCTGTGTTCTCTGTGTGAGGCTTTTTGCTGTTGTTTCAGGCCTCCCGCAGCGCCTCCATGGGCTGGATGCGCAGGCCGCGCCGCGCGGGCCCCAGCACCGCCAGCAGCCCCACGCCCAGCATGATGGCGCAGACGGCAGCCATCAGCGGTGCGGCCCGCCCCATGCTTACGCCCGCGCCGGCGGTGATGCCCCCCGCCAGCACCCCGCCGATCGCCACGCCCACGGCCAGCCTGCGCCCCACCGGCGCAAAGATGCTCGCCACGATGCGCCGCGGCTGTGCCCCCAGCGCGGTGCGGATGCCGATCTCGCGGGTGCGCTGGACCACGGTGAACGACATCAGCGCGTAGATCCCCGCCGCGGAAAGGAGGAGCACGCTCCCCGTGACCAGCGCGAGCGCCCAGGACATGAAGCGCGAGAAGGAGCGGACGGAGGCGTATACCTCCGCCAGCGGGCGCACGCCCAGCTGCAGCTCGGGATCGACCTCCACGCCCAGCCGCTGCACGCGCCTCACGAATCCCGCGGGGATCCCGCCGCGCAGGCGCACCGAGAGGGTAGGGTCGGGGACGTCGCCCGGCAGGGCGGCGTGGTACACGTTGGCCACCCCGTTCGCCGAGGTGATCACGAGCGGCACCGCGGGGAAGTCCTCCACCACGCCGACGATCTCGTACCAGCGGCCCGGCCCATCCGCCTTCCTGTAGCGCAGCCGCTGGCCCACGGCGCCGCGGTTCCCCAGGTGGCGCCGCACAAAGGTGCGGTTGACGACCACGGCGTCCGCATCGCCCTCGGCCAGCGCGCGCCCCTCGGCGATGCGCGCGCCGTACGTACCGAACAGCTCCGGCGTTGTGCGGATGGCGCTCGCGCCCTGCTGCGGCCCGGCGGCACCGTCGATCTCCACGTCCTGGGTGGGCTCGTCCAGGCCGGGGACAAAGGATGCAAGGGCGACGGCGGTGACCCCGGGCTCCGCCGCCAGCCTCGCCATCAGCGCCGTACGCCGCGAGGCGTTGCGCGCCGCCACCCCGGCCGAGTCCAGCCCCGCGGGCGGCTCGCCCAGCTCCACCTGCCCCACCACGAACTCGTCCGGCGCGAACCCGATCTTGGCCGTCTCCATGCGCATGATCTGCCACACGGCGTAGACGGCGGGCGGCAGCACGGCCATGGCGAACGCCACCTGCGCCACGATCAGCCCACTCCAGACGGGCCCCAGGCGCGGACCGGAGCGCAGCTCGCGCAGGTTGGCCTGCATCCCGTCGCCGGTCGCCTTGAGGCCGGGGAGCACGCCCATGATGAAGGCGGCGACCGCCGCCAGCGCCAGCGCGTACGCTACCGTGGCGGGCGACAGGCGCAGGTCTACCCAGAACGGAAGGCCATTCCCCCCTCCCGCCGCGGCGATCCAGCGCCGCGTCATGCGGAGCACCCCGTTCGCCACCACCAGCCCCACCAGCGCGCCCAGCACCGAGTGGGCGAGCGCCTCCATGAAGAGCTGCGCCAGGATGCGGCGTCGGCTGGCGCCCAGCGCGCTGCGGACGGCGATCTCGCCCAGGCGCGACACGGTGCGGGCGTACAGCAGCACGGCCAGATTCACCGCCACCACCACCAGCAGCCCGCCCACCAGCAGTTGCACCGCGCGTAGTGCCAGCCGCATCGTGGGGCTCTGCAGGTCCATTTGGTCGTAGGTGAAGGGGATCGCCGTGAGCCGGAGCCGGTCGTACATCCCGGGGTGCGCCGCCGCCGTGCGCCGCCCGACCGTCGCCAGCTCGGCCCGTGCTTCGGCGAGGGATGCGCCGGGCGCCAGCCGCCCGAACACGTACAGCCACGGCCCCTCCAGCCGGGCGTGCGCCAGCGGGCTCTCGCGCAGCGGCACCCAGTACTGGTGGTCGTAGGGGAAGCGGAACCCCTCCGGCATCACCCCCGCCACAACGTGCGGCGTGGAGCCGAGCCGCACGGTGCGCCCCACGATGCGCGGGTCGGCGGCGAAGCGGGTGCGCCACGCCTCGTGGCCGATCACCACCACCGCGGGCGCGCCGGGGCGCTCGTCCTCCGGCACCAGGTAGCGCCCCAGCAGCGGCGGCGTGCGGGCTACGCGGAACCCCGACGCGGTCATCTCAGCCACCGCCACGGGGAGCGGGTCGCCCGCCACGGACATCAGGTTGTGCTCCACGGTGCGGAACGCGGCCAGCTCCCGCACGGTGCGCAGCCCGCCGCGCCACTCCGCGAAGTCGTGCAGCACCTGCCGCTCGGCGCTCTCCGTGCTGTCCGAGAACCAGTGGACCGCGACCACCCGATCGCCCTCGTCCAACGGAAGGGTGCCGCGCAGAACCTGCGAAAGGGCCTCGAAGGTCACCGAACCCACCGCGATCGCCGTCGCCATGGCGAAGCCGCCGATGAGCGCCAGACCGCGGTGCCGCACCAGCAGCCGCAGCCCGAGCCGCGCGTCGAGCGACAGGGTGCCCATCCAGGCAAAGGTGCGCCCGTCGCGCATCGCCTCCTTGTGCCCCTCCACCCCGCCGAACGCCACCCGCGCCCTGCGCCGTGCCTCCGCGGGGCTCACCCCCTCGCGGATGAGCTTCTCGGTCTCCATCTCCAGGTGGAAGCGCATCTCGTCCTCCATGCGCTCCTCGGCCTCGCTGCGGCGGAGCAGCCGCAGCCGGGCGATGATCGATTTCATATTGGGATATGATTGCGGAAGGGATAGTGCTAAGTGCCAAGTGCTCAGTAACCGCGGTTCAGAACTAGGCACCAGGCACTAGGCACTTTCGAGCACGAGATCGAGGGCCGCGGCGAAGCGCTTCCAGCTCTCCAGCTCGGTGCCGAGGGCGCGGCGGCCTGCGGGGGTGATCTCATAGTAGCGGGCGCGGCGGTTGTTCTCGCTGGTTCCCCAGCCGCTTGCGATCACCCCTTCCTTCTCCAGCCGCTGGAGCGCGGGGTAGAGCGAGCCCTGGTTCACCTCCAGCACCCCGCGCGAGATCTGCTGCACGCGCTGGCTGATTCCCCAGCCGTGCATCGGCTCCAGCGAGAGCGTCTTGAGGATCAGGAGGTCGAGCGAGCCACGTAGCGCGTCGGTCTGGCTTCGAGGGGCCATGCGGGAGTTCCCGGAGGAGAGTACCTGTAGTTGTCGATAGGAAGAGTGCGCGCCTCTCCTGTCGTTGTCAATAGGAACGGCAGAAAAGCTCACACGGAGTACACAGAAGGAGCCGAAAGCCACAGAGAAAACCTTTTGCGGTTCTCTCTGTGGCTCTGTGGCTCTGTGTGAGCCAAGCAGGTGCAGTTCTCTCCGCGCCTCCGCGTGAGACCCGCCGTTCGATCGGATCGAGACCCAGCACCGGGTCCGCACGGACGGTGCTCAGCCTTCAGGGGTTTACTGCCCTACCTGAGTTGCTCCGCCACGCAGATTGCGGCTGCCTTCACCGCGGCGGGCTCGCGCTGATCGTTCTGCAGTTTGCTTGCAATTGAGAGCACCTGGGCCCGAGCATCGCTCGGCATCGGAGCACCATGGTAAGGCGGCTCGCCGATACGTCGTGCGAAATGGCACCCCCCCTGTGCTCGAGAGCGTCGATCCGTGGGAGCGGTCATCTCCTCGACGTTCGGTGCTAGATCAGGGCGCCCCACGATCAGGAGAGCCCGGAGCGCGTACAGGCGCGAGGGCGTGCTGGCGGAGCGGTCGCGGGCGATCGCCAGCGAGGCAGAGAAGAGTTGCGCGTCCCGCAACCAACCGGTAGCGCGCCAGATACGCTCGAGCTCGCGCTGATCGGTGGAGTGCCTGAGCCGCGTGACTGCGCCCGCAATCGACCGCCCCCACACGGCTTCACCGCACCGGGAAATTCGTGTGAGCGCGCCGCGCGTCTCGATCGCCGGCCCCCCCTGTATCAGTACTCGCTCGTCATGCGCGCACGCTCCACTCGCGGGCATTTGCGCATCCGCACTGAACGCGCCGCGCCGTGACCTCGGTCGTGAGAGCACCCCAAAGACGCAACTCGAAAACCGTCTCCCAAAGAACGCGGAGGGCACTGCAAGGCAACAGAGGACGCCCTTTGCCGTTCTTGCTGTTTCCTCTGTGTCTCTTTTCTGTGTGAGGTTGTCTGTTGATCAGACCGCGACCCAGCACCGGCTGCGCGCGGACTCCAGCGCGGCGTCGATCACGCGCTGCGCACGCCACCCATCCTCGAAGTCCGGCGCCACGGCCCGCCCCTCGATGATCGCGTCGATCCACGCCCGCGGCCCAGCGCTGCCGCTCGTGAACACCTTCAACTGCTGGTCGAGCGGCGCGCCGCCGAAGAGTCGCTCCGGGACCGGAAGAAGCCGCCAGCCCTCGTCCGCCGTGATCAGCCGGATCTCGGAGCCGGAGCGCGACAGGCGTCCTTCCAGGGTGCCCTCGCTGCCGAAGATGGTGAACTCCTGGCCGGGCATCGCGTCGTCCACGTGCGCGATGCTGCTCAGGTGCACCGTGCCGTGTGCGCCCGATTCCAGCCGCAGCGAGACCGCCGCCGAATCGTTCGCCACCGCGCGCCCCGCCGTGTGCACCGTGCCGAAGCTGTGCAGGTCCGCGCTGACCTCGGCGACCGGCCCCAGCCACCAGTGGACCAGGTCGAAGAGGTGCGAGCCCAGGTCCGCGAGCACCCCGTCTGACCGCGCCGGATCCGAGCGCCAGCGCAGGTCCTCGCGCACGCCCAGCCCGTGCACGAAGCGAAAGGTGAAGCCGCGCGGCTCGCCGATGCGCCCGGCCGCCACCAGCTCGCCCAGAAAGCGGTGCGCGGGGAGCCAGCGAAAGGTGAAGAGCGTCATGTGCACCACGCCGGCATCGCGGGCGCGCGTCCACATCTCGTGCGCGTGCGCGGCGCTGCGGGCCAGCGGCTTCTCGCAGAGCACGTGCAGCCCCGCGTCGATCGCCGCGAGCGCCATCTCGTGGTGCTCGTCATCCGGCGCCGCGACGATCACGGCGTCGAGCCCTCCATCCGCGAGCATCGCGCGGAAATCCGTATAGCACCGCGCCACGCCGAAGCGCTCCGCCACCTCCCGCGTCCGCTCCGCCCTTCGCCCGCAGAGTGCGACCACCCGCGCGCGCGGCTCGCTGGCCACCGACGACAGGTACATCCGCTCGGACCAGCCGCTGGTCCCGATCAGCCCCACCCGGATCGGCTCCGTCATCCTCTCTCCATGATCATTGAGGTGCGCGCTCCACCGCGGCTCCGCGCCCGCGCGGCGAGGCCCAGCAGCGCCAGCACGACGACGATGGCGACGAACGCCAGCCACCCGTCGGTGAGCTTGCGCGTGCCCCAGAACCAAATGTTGGCGCCGGGGGCGGACTTGGTGACCAAGCCGTAGTACTTCAGCCAGAAGATCCACCCCGCGTGGACGCCGATGGATGCGGAGAGCTCGCCCGTCCACTGGTACGCCAGGCCCAGGATGACGCCCGCGAGCGCCAGGCTCAGGAACCCGGGCACGAGCGTCCGCAGCTCCGTCATCCCCGCGAGCATGGTCGGCAACACGCGCAGCCCCGAGACCCAGTCCACCGTGGGCGGGTTCGCGGGCCGGGCCATGAAGTGGACGATGCCGTACAGCACGCTGCTGGCCGCGAGCGCCGGCTTCCACCCCACCGCGCGCTTCAACCCGCCAAAGAAGGCGCCGCGAAAGAGCAGCTCCTCGACCACCGCCACCACCAGCGCCGTCGCCAGCGCGCCGAGGAACTGTGCGGCCAGGTCGCCCGGCGTGCGCGCGCGCGGCAGCCGCCCGCCCGCAACCAGCGCCACCACGCAGACGATGGCGAGCGACGCGAACCCCAGCCCGAAACCCGCCGCGAACCTACGCCACCGCACCAGCCCCGGCGCCACCCCCACGTCCGCCCAGCGCCGTATCCCCGCGGCGCGGATGAAGAACGGCAGCCCGACGAGCGCCGTGATCAGCAGCGCGCGGTTGACGTAGCGGGCGAAGGGCATGCGCGCCAGCTTCGCCAGCGTCCCCTGCTCGCCGGCCAGCGCATGCACCGCGTGGTATAGCCATGGCGCCAGCAGCGCGCCCCCGACGAACACCGCCAGCAGGTACAGCAGCAGGGCGCGCAGGGGCCGCCCGCGCGGGGCATCGGCTTGGGCCGGCATGGGGAGGGCGTGTGGGGCGTCGGCGGGAACGGACGCGCGGAATCTACGAGGCACCGCGCCCGCGCGACACCCGAGGGCGACCCGCCGCAAAGAACAGCAAGATCGGTGGAGCGCTGCGCCGGCCAGCCGCCTACATTCGCCGCAACACCACGGAGGAACGCGATGACGACAGCGGCGCTGGAAAGCTACCGGGCGCGAATGCGGCGGGTGCTGGACCACATCGATGAGAACCTCGACAGCGACCTGGGGCTGGCGGCACTCGCGCGCGTCGCGTCGTTCTCGAAGTACCACTTCCACCGGCAGTTCGCGGTGACGTTCGGCATCACCGTGCACCGTTACGTCCAGCTCGCGCGGATGAAGAGGGCATCGTACCGGCTGGCGTTCAGGGACGACGCCAGCGTCACCGAGATCGCGCTGGACGCCGGCTACGAGGCGTCGGACGCGTTCACCCGGGCCTTTCGCGGCCTAATCGGGCAGGCGCCCTCCGCCTTCCGCGGCTCTCCCGACTGGGAGCGCTGGACCGAGGCCCTCGAACCCCTCTCCCAAGCAAGGAGCAAGCTGATGACGAACTTTTCCGCCGCCGACGTGCACATCCGCGAGGTCCCCGAGACTCCCGTCGCGGTGATGCGGCACGTGGGCGACCCCGCGCGCATCGGCGAGACGATCCAGCGGTTCATCTCGTGGCGCCGGGCGGCCGGCGTGCCACCGAAGGTGAGCGCGACGTTCAACGTCTTCCACGACGATCCGCGCACCACGCCCCCGGCCGAGTACCGCCTGGACCTCTGCGCCGCGACCGCCGGCCCGATCACAGCGAACGACGACGGTGTCGAGGCGGGCACGATCCCCGGCGGGCGCTGCGCGGTCCTCCGCGTCGTGGGCTCGGCAGACGATCTGGAGCCGGCCGCGCTCTTCCTCTACCGCGACTGGCTCCCCGCCAGCGGCGAGGAGGCGCGCGACTTCCCGCTCTTCTGCCAGCGCGTCACGTTCTTCCCCGACGTCCCCGAGCACGCGGCCAGCACGGATCTGTTCCTGCCGCTGAAGTGATCCTGAGCGCCCGCGGATCGCGCGCCCGCGACGTCGACCCCACACGCAATGTGCGAAGCATCAGCTCACCGGGCCACGTGCTATCGATCCGGGTCAGGGGTCTCGCCCAGCAGACGACGCAAACGCGCCACGACGGTCCTCACCACCGCGGCGGGTTCGCCTATGGAACGGTGGCCGAGAATCAGTTGTTCGGCCACTTCGGAAAGCAGGGGCGCGTTCCCCAAAGACTCCGTCAGGTAGCCGCGCCAGCGCGCGTAATCATCCGGGTACCTGGACGCCATCTCACCCATCCCTTCCACGGCGGCTCGGCCCAGCGCCGGATTCCTGACGATCTCGACGAGGTACACGAGATCCTTGGCCTGTTTCGGCAGCCTCGTGCGAGTGCGGGACGAGAGCCCTTTCGCGAGCAGGTACGCCGAAAGCGTGGGAACACGGATGCGTACCGGCGGATCCAGCATCTCGTGGATCTCGGCACCGACCTCCATCCAGCGGGCGTTGTCGAGAAGCACGTGCTGGCCCGGATAGCCCTGCACCTTGAGGTTCGCCTGCCCCTCGATGACGATTTCGTCCTTGGGGTTCGCCGATTCGGTCAGGATGTCCAGCTCGATCACGCTCTGGCCTGGGCCAGGCTGAAAGATCTCCACCATTCCGTTTCCGCCGAGCACCTCCTGGATCTCGTAGCCCGCGTTGAAAACCAGGTCCAGCAGCGCGGGCCGGCCCGCCGCCAGGAGGCGATGCGGAATCGTGAGGTCAATGTCTTCCGTGCGGATGGCCTGCTCGCCGGCATTCACCTCGGCCAGGTAAAGCGCGTGGACCCACCCGCCGATGAACACGACCTCGGCGGCGTAGGGCTGCAGCGCCCTCACCGTGCGCGCGAACACCTCGGAGCCGGTGGGCACGAGCGTTACTCCAGCGTACGCGTCAGTTCCTGGATCTGGCGCGCATCCAGGCCAAGCTGTTGCCGCAGCGGTCCCAACGCGAGCATCCGGGCCGCCTCGGCGCCGCGCAGGGGGAAGCCGGCGAGGTCGAGGAAGAGCTGGACGGACGAGACCACCGGCATCCCGTCCACCTCGCGCGCGCCCTGGAAGACGGCGTCGCCATAGTAGGGCGTCATCACGTGGAGGTTGCCTCCTGTGTGGACCCGCTCCCCGTACAGCGCGCGCTGTACGACGTCGCGTGCGTGCGCGGCCTGCTCATCCGGCACGTACAGGTGCATTTGCGCGTGCTGCACGTGCGGGGCGATCCGGTCCGCTCCGGCGAGCATGGTCAGCGCGAAGCGGACTCCCGCCGCGTCCATCGCGCTCCTGAGCTCGAGGCTAAGTTCCTGGTGTTCGAACGGGACGACAAAGGAGCTCAACCGGTTCTTCGACCAGTGGTAGGCGCCGAGCCAGTCGCGGAGTGCCGCGATCCCGTTCCCGAGTAGAATCCTCCCCTCCTCATCGCGCGCGTATCCCCGCCGCACAAGCTCGCGCGCGACGTCCGAGGCGTGGCCGATGGAGAGCCTCGTCTCCGCGGCGATCTCGCGGATTCCCCAGGCACGCGCGGGCTCCTCCAGGAGCGCGCGCAGCACCAGCGATGCCTTTTTCGAGAACGGGTTGAGGGGGCGCGCTTCCCATTGACGCCGCGGCGGCGGCTCTCGATCCGCATCCAGCCAGACGTACCACCCGGGCTCGCGGATGAAGACGTTGCCGCTCAGGTCGGCGTGGTTGATCATGCGCTCCCGCAGTTCCGCTCGAACGCGGACCGAAAGCACGGGTGCAGCGAGAAGGCGGGCTCGCCGGTTCCGACGCTTGGCTCCGTTGCTGAGGGCGTCGAGTTGGGCACTGCTGATGCTCCCGTGGACCTCCAGGCACAGCTCGCGCGGCTTCCCGCCTACGTCCAGGCGGAGCAGGCCGTCACATCTCACGTCTTCCGCTGACCAAACCGGCAAGTCGAGGCGCTCCCGCAGAAGGGCCTCGATCTGGCTGGCCAGCGCGCTCTCGCCCGTACTCATGTTCGGTTATTGCGGAGTGTTCGTAATTTTCCGAACACTAGCATCATGCCGATCATCGTACAAGCCTACAGCCAAACCCGCGTCCGTTCGCTCATCGCGGGGTGCGCGCCTCCGGCACCAGGTCGGCGGCGATGCGGCGGAGAACGCCGGCCAGCTCCTCGTGCCGCTCCGGCTCCCAGTCCGAGATCAGCTCGGAGAGGTGCGCGCGGCGCGCGGCGACCAGGCGGTTGACCGCTTCGCACCCCTCGTCCGTCACCGGATTCCCGTTCTCCGACCGCTCCACCAGGCCGCGGCCCGCCAGCTCGTCCAGCGCGGCGGCCATGCGCTCCGGCGGGATCTGGCGGGTGCGGCCCAGCTCCACGGGGTCGAGGGCGGCGTCTTCTTCCAGGCGGATCAGGAGCCACGCCGCGGCCGGGCTCAGCGACAGCCCCGCGCGGTCGATCACAGCCTGGATGTAGCTGCGCTGCACGTCGCGGTCGGCGAGCACCGCCAGGCCCCGCAAGAGGTGCTGCGCGGATTCGGGGTCGGCGGGCATGGCGAACGCCTCGCCGGCTTCCTGGCCGGGCTCCGCGGCGGCGGCGGCCACGGTGGCACGCAGCGGCCGCTCCGGAAGGAACCAGGTGAGGAGGAAGCCCACCGCCGCGATGGCCGTCGCCACCAGGAAGACGGTGCCGAGCGAGGCGGTGAACGCCTCCGCGTAGGCCGCGCGCAGCGCCGGGGGGAGGGTCGCCAGCGACTGGGGGCTGAGGCCGGCACCGCCGCCGGGCGCATCGGGAACCAATCGCGCCACGTTGGCGGCCAGCCGCTGCGCGAAGATCGCCCCCAGCATCGCCGTGCCCAGCGAGCCGCCGATCAGGCGGAAGAGCGTCGCACCCGAGGTCGCCACCCCCAGGTCGCGGTAGTCCACCGCGTTCTGCACCGTGATCACCAGCACCTGCATCACCATCCCGAGCCCCAGCCCCAGCAGCAGCATGATCCCCAACGCGCCGGCCAGGCTGGTGTGCGTGCTCATGCGGGAGAGGAGAAAGAGCCCCAGCGTCATCACCCCCGTCCCCATCACGGGGAAGATCTTGTAGCGCCCCGTGCGGCTGATCACCTGGCCCGAGACGATGGACGTCACCAGCATCCCGCCCATCATGGGGAGCATCTGCAGCCCCGACCCGGTGGGCGTGGACCCCTTCACCACCTGCAGGAAGAGCGGGATGTAGGTGACCGATCCAAAGAGCGCGAAGCCCACGATCAGCCCCACCGCGCTGGTGGTGGAGAAGGCGCGGTTGCGGAACAGGGGGAGGGGGAGCACGGGCTCCGCGGCGCGCCGCTCGGCCAGCAGAAAGAGCACCAGCGCCACCAGGGCCACGGCGCCCAGCGCGAGCATCGTGGGCGACCCCCACGCGTACGCCGAGCCGCCGAGGTCCGTGTACAGGACGATGGAGCTGAGCACCACCGCCAGCAGCCCGGCACCCGCGTAGTCGATCGAGCGGCTCACCCGCGCGCCGCGCGCGGGCAGCGTGGCGGCGAGCACCGCGATGGCGGCCACGCCCAGCGGCAGGTTGATGTAAAAGATCCAGCGCCACGACAGGTGGGTGGTGAAGAAGCCGCCCAGCAGCGGCCCCGCCACGCTGCTCACCCCGAACACGGCGCCGAAGATCCCCTGGTAGCGCCCCCGCTCGCGCGGAGGGATGATGTCGCCCACCACGGCCTGGGTGGTCACCATCAGCCCGCCGCCGCCCAGCCCCTGGATGAAGCGGAAGAGGATCAACTGCTCCATCGACCGGCTCATCCCGCACAGCACGGAGCCGGCGAGGAAGATGACGATCCCCGCCTGCAGCACGGGCTTGCGGCCGTACAGGTCGCCCAGCTTGCCGTACAGCGGGGTGACGATGGTCTGCGCCAGCAGGTAGGCCGTCACCACCCAGGCCAGCCGCTCCAGCCCTCCCAGCTCGCCGACGATGGTGGGGAGGGCGGTGGCCACGATGGTGGAGTCGAGCGCGGCCAGCAGCATGGCCAGCAGCAGCCCGCTGAAGATCACCCAGATCTGCCGCTGCGTGACGGGGGCCGGCCCTTCGGCGTGAGTCTCCAACGTTTCGCTCCGTTCTCGCGGTGAGCGCGCCCGCCGGAGCAAGATCGGTGCTGCGGCGGTCGCACCCCGGCGCGCTACCGCGTGCGCTCCTTGAGCTCGCGGCGGGCGACGTCCAGCCACTTCTTCTCCTCGCGGCGGTAGTGGCCGCTGGAGACGCGGGCGTGGCGCAGCATCTCCTCGAAGACGGCGTACGCCTCGTCCACGCGGCCGACGCGCTTCAGCAGGAGGGCGTAGCGGCAGCGGGCCTCCTCGCCGGCGGCGCCGCGGGAAAGGACGGCGTACGCGCGCAGGGCGCCCTCCACGTCGCCTGCGTCCTCGGCGATGCGGGCGTCCAGGAGCTGGATGGAGGCGGTGAGCATGGTGCCCGTCCGCTTGAGGCGCTCCATGGCGTCGCGCGCCTCGTCCATCTGCCCCGCCGCGTGGCAGGCGCGCGCCAGGGCGCCCAGTACGCGCGGGTCGTCTTCGTGGATCCCGCTCAGGCAGGTGCGCACCAGGGCCACCGCGTCGCCGGCGCGGCCGGCTTCCAGGTAGGCCTCGGCCAGGGCGAGGCGGTTGTTGACGGTGTTGCTGAGCGCCACCTCGTCTTCCAGGCGCTTCACCTCGGCCGCGGGGTTCAGGCGCCGGGCCAGCCGCTTGCCCGCCGAGCGCAGGCCGCCCGTGCGCACGTCCGGAAGGTACTCCGCGAAGAAGTACACCAGGACGCCCACCCCGGGAAAGAAGAAGAGGATGAAGAGCCACCACGTCTTCCCCTGGCGGACGGCGTGCACGGCGAAGAACACCTGCACCGCCAGCATGGCGAGGGCCCAATACCAGGGAAGCCAGCCGAGAAAGCTCATGCGCGGGTCGAGGGGACGGGGAGCGCGCGGATGTCCGACGACGAATTTCGGCGCGCCGCGCCGCTCGTGCAACCCGCGCGGTCTTGCAGCGGCACGGCCGGAGCGGTAGGGTGCAGCGATCCCCCATCGCAAACCACCCAGGAGGTCGCATGCTTCGCCCCCGTATGGCCGCGGCGCTGGTGCTCTGGACCGCCGCGCTGGCCGCCCCCGCCGCCGCGCAGGCCCCGCGCACCGTGCCCGGCACCTTCTCCGTCGAGAAGTACCTGGACTACGAGACCGTCAGCGACCCGCAGATCTCGCCGGACGGCAGGCGCATCGTGTACACCCGCCGCTGGGTGGACCGCATGGCCGACCGCTGGGAGAGCGCCCTCTGGATCGTGGAGGCGGACGGGTCGCGCAACCGCTTCCTCACCAAGGGCTCCAGCCCCGTCTGGTCGCCGGACGGCACCCGCATCGCCTACGTGGCGGAAGGGGAGCCGAAGGGGCCGCAGCTGTGGGTGCGCTACCTGGACGTGGAGGGCGCCGGCACGCAGGTGACGCGCGGTACCGAGGCGCCGGGGAACGTGCGCTGGTCGCCGGACGGGCGCACGCTGGGCTTCACGCAGTTCGTGGCCAAGCCCGGCGACTGGAAGATCGGCATGCCCTCCGCCCCCACCGGCGCCACCTGGACGCGCGCGCCGCGGGTGGTGGAGCGCCTGCACTACCGCGCGGACCGGCGCGGCCTCACCGAGCCGGGCTTCGTGCACCTCTTCGTCGTCCCGGCGGAGGGCGGCACGCCGCGCGCCGTCACCTCGGGCGACTGGAGCGTGGGCTTCCGTTTCGACCAGATCCCCGGCGAGGTGAGCTGGTCGTGGATGCCGGACGGGCGCACCGTCATCGTGGAAGGCCTCAACGAGCCCGACGCGGACCTGAGCTACCGCGACGCCAACCTGTACGCCGTGGACGTGGCCGGCGGCACCATCCGCCGTCTGACCCCGGAGCGCGGCACCTGGACGCAGCCGGTGGTGTCGCCGGACGGACGGACGATCGCCTTCTCCGGCCACGCGTACAACCGCCAGAGCTACCGCGCCCAGGACCTGTACGTGATGAACGCGGACGGCAGCGGGATGCGGCGCCTGGCCGACGGGTTGGACCGCGACCCGAACGGGATCACCTGGGCTCCGGACGGGAGCGGGGTCTACTTCACCACCGCCGACCGCGGCACGCGCAACGTCCACTTCGCCTCCGCGCGCGGCGGTGCGGCGCGCCAGCTCACGCGCGGCACGCACGTGCTGGGGCTCGCCTCCATCTCGCGCGGCGGCATCGGCGCGGCGGTGCGCACCGCTCCCCAATCCCCGCCGGACGTGGTGCGCGTGGACCTGCGGCGCGGCGGCGAGCCGGTGCAGCTCACCCGCGTCAACGAGGACCTGCTGGCCGGCATGCGCCTCGGCGCGGTGGAGGAAGTGTGGTACACCTCCACCGGCGGCGCGCGCGTGCAGGGGTGGATCGTGAAGCCGCCCGACTTCACCCCGACGAAGAAGTATCCGCTGATCATGGAGATCCACGGCGGGCCGCACGCCATGTACGACGTCGGCTTCAGCCCCATGTATCAGAACTTCGCGGCGAACGGCTACGTGGTTCTGTACACGAATCCGCGGGGGAGCACGGGCTACGGCAGCTCCTTCGGCAACGCCATCGAGCGCGCGTATCCCAGCGTGGACTACGAGGACCTGATGGTGGGCGTGGACACCGTCCTGGCCCGCGGCTACGTGGACGCGGAGCGGATGTTCGTGGGCGGGTGCAGCGGCGGCGGGGTGCTCTCCAGCTGGACGGTGGGGCACACCGACCGCTTCTCCGCGGCGGCCGTGCGCTGCCCCGTCATCAACTGGATGAGCTTCGCGGGCGCCACCGACGTGCCGCTCTTCACGGCCAACTTCTTCGACAAGCCGTTCTGGGAAGACCCGCAGCCGTGGCTCAAGCAGTCGCCGCTGATGTACGTGGGCAACGTGAAGACGCCGGTGCTGCTGATGACGGGCGAGCTGGACCTGCGCACGCCCATGTCGCAGAGCGAGGAGTACTACGCCGCGCTCAAGACCCGCGGCGTGCCGACGGCGCTGCTGCGCTTCGAGGGCGAGTTCCACGGCACCAGCTCGCGGCCGTCCAATTGGATGCGCACGCAGCTGTACATGATGAGCTGGTACGAGCGGTGGGCCGGCAAGCGCGGGCAGGCGATGCCGCGCACGGCGGGCACGCGATAACAGCGGGTCTCACGCGGAGGCGCGGAGACGCAGAGAGAACAACAGAAGAACAGCCTCACACAGAGGGCACAGAGGGAACAGAAAGCCACAGAGAAAACCTTTGGCGGTTCTCTCTGTGGCTCTGTGTCTCGGTGTGAGGCTTGTTGTTGTTGAATCAGCCGCGCGCCCGGCGTGCCTTGTCGCGCAGCATGAAGAGGTACATCGATTCCACCTTTTCGCGCGCCCACGGCGTCTTGCGCAGGAACTTTAGGCTGGAGCCCACGCTGGGATCGTCGGTGAAGCAGCGGATGCGGATGCGCTCCCCCATCGCCGCCCATCCGAAGTGCTCCACCAGTTCGTTCAGCATGCGCTCCAGCGTGACGCCGTGGAGCGGGTTCTTGGCCTGCGGCTGCGGGTCGGTCATGGCGTTGTCTCGGCCAGACGGGCGGCGAGCTGGTCCAGCACCATGGGCCAGGCCTGCGCGTGGGCGTCGCGTGAGGGCTCGTCGGGAAAGCCGGCGTGGGTCAGGCGCAGCCGGGCTCCGGCGCCCTCGGGCGCGAGACCGATCGTCAGCACCGTCTCGACGCCGCGCGTTCCCCCCGTGCCGGTGACCCAGGTCAGCTCCACGAGCCGGTCGCGCTCCAGGCGCAGGAAGCGGCCGTAGTGCGGGTAGACCTTGCCGCCGGCGTGCACCTCGAAGACGAACGGCTCGCCCTCCTCCGCCCGCATCCTCGCCGTCCCCGGCGCGGCGAACCAGGCGTCGAAGCGATCGGTGAACGCGCGGTAGAGCGCGGCGGGTGGCGCATCGAAGGCGCGCTCGGTTTCGAGCCGAAAGGTGTGCTCGGTTTGCGGAGGCGCGTGCACGCCGCGCGGATCGACGAGCTGCATGACCTCGACGCGATTGTCGAACGGGTCGTGCACGTAGAAGCGCCGCATCCCGGGATACCGCTCGTCCCACCGCGCCGGATGGCCCGCCGCATCGCATCGCGCCGCCACCGCGTCCACGTCGTCCACGCGCAGCGCGGGATGCGCCTTCCGCGCCGGCTCGAAATCCGCCTCCACCCCCAGGTGCAGCTCCACGCCGCCGGATCGGAACCACGCGCCGCCGTTCGCCATCATCGGCTCGGGCTTGGGCACCTCCTCCAGCCCCAGCACGCCGCCGTAGAAGGCGCGCGCCGTGTCCTCCTCCCCCGCCGGCATCGCGATCTGCACGTGGTCCAGCGTCAGGTACGCCACACTCCTCCTCACGGTTTTTCTCTCTTCGCGTCTCCGCGCCTCCGCGTGAGACCCTGCTGTTCAGACCACGGGCATTCCAAGATGCGTGCGCAGGTCCCACAGGTCTGGAAAGAAGCGCCGCTCGACCGTCGTGCGCAGATACGCCGCGCCGGAGCTGCCGCCGGTGCCGGGCTTCCAACCGATCACGCGCTCCACCATCTGCACGTGGCGGAGTCGCCAGAGCGTGAACATCTCGTCGTACTCCACCAGCGCCTCGCAGAGCAGGAAGAGGTCGAAGTGGCTCTGCTGGTCGCAGTAGATGGTGGAGAGCTGCGTGACGCGCCGGTCGCGCGCCTCCTGCCGCGCCTGCTCCGGAGCGTCGTCCCCCGGCTCCGGGATGTCGAACCCGCGCCGGCGGCACACCTCGTAGAAGGCGTCGCGCACGCTCGGGTTGTCCAGCCGCGCCTGGAGCCGCTCGCGCTCCTCGTCCGTGGGGCGCGCGTGCACGAGCATCCCCGGGTCCTTGCTCCCCGACACGAACTCGATCTCCCGGAACTGGGCGGACTGGAAGCCGCTCGCCGGCATGATGTGGTCGCGGAACGTCAGGAAGTCGGTGGGGCTCATCGTCTCCAGCACCGTGATCTGGCTGACGAGCACGCGCTGGATCTCGATGCAGCGCCGCAGGAGCCGCGTGGCGCCTAGCACGTCGTCGCGCTGCAGCCGCGCCACCACGCCGTCGATCTCGTGCAGGATCTGCTTGAACCAGAGCTCGTACACCTGGTGGATGACGATGAAGAGGAGCTCGTCGTGCTGCGCGGGGTCGGAGCGCAGCTGCTGCATCCCCAGCATCTCC
The DNA here is from genome assembly GCA_036387335.1 of Longimicrobium sp. Taxonomy (NCBI): domain Bacteria; kingdom Pseudomonadati; phylum Gemmatimonadota; class Longimicrobiia; order Longimicrobiales; family Longimicrobiaceae; genus Longimicrobium; species Longimicrobium sp. Next base: position 22,943 of record DASVTZ010000105.1, on the reverse strand, counting down.
TGCACGCGGAGGTACGAGCCGTAGCTCAGCTCCTGCTCGTGGTCTTCCCTTCCGAACGACATCGTTGCGTCTCCCTGCGAGGGGCCGTGGCGTGCGCCGGGCGGAGCAGCCGAACACCATCAAAGTCCGCTCCGCGCCGCACTCCCGCAACCGTGGCCGCGGCTAGCGGGCGGTGTCGAGGAGCGGCCGCACGCGCCGGAACGCCCAGAGCGCGAACCAGATCCCCGCAACCATGGAGAAGATCAACAGGGAGACGACGGCATACGCGGGACCGATCACCTCGCTGTGGCCAAGCGCCCACACGAGCCGCGCCACGACGAAAAAGCACCACGCGGATGCAGCCAGGAGGAGGGCATGTGCGGCACGCGGCGAGCGCCGCAGCAGGACCGCGGCGCCCACGGTCGCGGCAAGCAAGGCGAGGTGAGGCAGGTGTGCGCCCAGGTCGCTGAAGCTGCGGGGCACGGGGAGTCCGGAGAGCAGGAAGATCTCCACGAAAGCCGCGATCCCGAGCGTAACGCGGCACGCGCGCAGGTGCCTGCGCAGCCGCGCCTGCGGATCTGTGGCGGGGCGATTCATCACCGCCACCAGACCCCAGTGAAGCGACGCGTATGCGGCGAAGATCGCGGCCAACGCGACCACCATGCCGGTTCGGTTCGGCTCCCGGGTCGCGGCGAGCACGGTCGCGCCGAATGCAGCGAGCACGCAGAAGCCGAGTATGCCCGCCGCCACGCGGAGTGCGGCGCGAAAACGTGAGTGGGGCAGGGGGTCGGCTGGCGGCAAGGCTCTCCTCGTTCCAGGGCGGGTGGTACGCAGAGGTCGCGAGAACAGCAAGGCACAGAGATCCTTTCTTTCCTCCTTTTCGTACCCCTCTGTGTCTCTGTGTGAGGCGTCGTTGCGGGCCTCATCACCCCTCCGGCCACTGTGTGCGAAACCCGAATCCAAGCGCACGGGACGTGCCGGGGGTGCCGCGAACAAAACACTTGTCTAAGGTGAGTCGCACGTTTAGAGTAGTACACTCCGCACCAACACCTCCCCCATCGGTTTCCTCGCATGTCCTCCTACGCCGCCCGCAAAACGGTGCTCATCGTCGACGACAACCCCGACGTGCGCGAGATCTGCTCGCTCGCGCTGGACTATGCCGGCTACCACGTCCTGCGCGCCTGCGACGGCGAGGAAGGGGTGGCGATGGCGCGTGAGGCACTGCCGGACATGGTGGTGATGGACGGCAAGATGCCGCGGCTGGGCGGGTGGGATGCGGCGCGCGTCCTCAAGATGGACCCGCGCACGGCGCCCATCCCCGTGCTCGCCTTCACCGCCAGCGCCGTAACCCCCGCACAGATGCGGCTCCTGCGCGAGGTGACCGACGGCTACATCCCCAAGCCGTGCTACCCGTCCGACTTCCTGGCCGCGGTGCGCCGCTGCATCGGGCCGCCGGTGGTGGACATTTCGATGGCGGGGATGCCCGTGGCGGAGTCGGCGTAACGGCGGGGCTCACGCGGAGACGCGGAGGCGCTGAGAAAAGCGCTCGATCCGCATTTGGGTGGAGGCACGGAGAGATTCTCCGTGCCTCCTTTTTCGCGTGCATCGGGGGAAATGGTCTCACGCAAAGCCGCAAAGGCGCAAAGAAAGGATTTCCGTGTCTTTCCTTCGCGTCTTCGCGCCTTCGCGTGACATTCTTGACCCTTCGAGATTGCACAGAACTTAGTACGACTCGCATCCCCAGCCGTCGCCGTCCCGATCCAGCCGGTGCGGATCGTCGCCGGTCACCTTCACCCTGTGCCCTACGTCGGCGCAGTCCAGGTCGTGGCCGTTCCATGCGGGATAAGCGTAGGGGCTGCTGTCCTCGACTTCTTCTTCCTCCGGCTCCGGTTCCGGTTCGGAGGCGACGCTCGCGTCTGGATCGGGCGCGGGGGTGCTGGTCGGCTGCGGGTCGCTGTCCATCAGCACGAAGGCCGACGTGTCGTGCTCGATGGGCAGCGGTGCAGAGAGGAGGGAGGCCGGCTGAGATACCGGCTCGGGGTCGCACGCCGCCAGCACCATGAGGAGCGGGAGCGCTAGTGCTCCGGCCACGATGGACATCCTGCCTGCGCTCCGGCTGTGTACCTCGTTCATGAATGGCGCCCTGTGCTGATGGAAACTCATTATGCCGGACACTCGCTTCCGACACTATAGTCGGCACGGCGAGCAGAGATTCGTGATGGTAGTCTCGAACGCCTCGTCAGGCGTACGCCTGGATCGCCGCGAGGATGAAGCAGGCCAGGGCGAGCCCCGAACCAACAGCCGGCTTGGAGAACCAGAACAGGAGCGACAGCACCAGGTAGATCGCCGAAACACCTACCGCGCACCCCTGCAGCAGCGGCGACTCCGCGAACGCCGCAGGCACGAAGACGCCGACGTACAGGAAGGCGCCGCCGAACAGCATCAGACCGAGACTGTGGCTGAAGTTGAACCCCATCCACGCTTTCCAAAGGTTGGTCGCGGGATGGATCGCGATGCTCGACCGCTGCATCGCTCGCCGAAGCTCGGGATCTCGCGGCGTGAACGTGCGCGGGTTTCTAAGATCTCTGAGCGTCAGGATGCCGTGCAGCACGCCCAGCAGCAGGAAGATCGATCCTCCGCTGATGACGAGTGCCTGGGCCATCGAGTTCCTCTGCATGGGTCCAACCCGGAAGGTAGCTTCGGTGCTCCGAAGCCGGAAGCACAATACGCGGGGCGACGGTGCGCATGTCGGGCTACTCCTATTGACATTCGGAAGGAGTGGAAGTATCACTTCCTTACGACACTCGGAAGGAAAGACACTCCGCAAACCGTCCAGATGCCGCGAAACAGCTCGGCTGACATCCTGCAGGGGACGCTCGATCTCCTGGTGCTAAAGACGCTGGCGCTGCAGCCGATGCACGGCTGGGGGATCGCGCAGCGCATCCAGGAGATGTCGCGCAACGCCCTCGACGTGGGGCAGGGATCCGTGTACCCCGCGCTGCTGCGGCTGGAAGACCGGGGGCTGATCTCGAGCGAGTGGGGGGTGACGGAGAACAACCGCCGCGCCCGGTACTACAGCCTGACCCCGCTCGGCCACGAGCAGCTCGAAGTGGAGATGGCGGGGTGGCGCAGCTACGCCCGCGCCGTCGAGCTGATCCTCCGAACCACCTGAGAGGCGCCCCATGCATTCCAAGGCCCTGCTCGCCCTGCTGCGCGGCCGGTACCGTGCCCTCTTCCGCCGCGGTGAGGTGGAGGCGCGCCTCAGCGAAGAGATCCAGTTCCACCTCGAGATGGAGACGGAGAAGAACATCCGCGCCGGAATGTCGCCCGACGAGGCGCGGCGGGCGGCGCGGCTCGTCTTCGGAGGCGTGGACCGGATCAGCGAGGATCACCGCGACGCGCGCGGCACACGCTTAGTGGAGGACGCGCTGATCGACGTGCGCTACGCCGCGCGCTCGCTGGCGCGGACGCCCGGATTCGTGGCGGTCTGCGTGGTGACGCTGGGGATTGCCATCGGAGTGGGGACGTCGCTCTTCTCGGCGGTGGATGGCTTCTTCTACCGGCCGCTCCCCGTGCCGGGCGGCCGGGACCTGGTGGCGGTGTACACGAGCGACTACGGCGGCGAGCTGCTCGGTGGCAGCTCGCACGCGGACCTGCTCAACTTCGCGGCGGGCACGAGCGGCATCGCGGAGCTCGCGGGCGAGTCGGGCGTGGCAGCCGCGGTCGGCAGCGGCGACGACACGGCGATGCGGCGAGGCGCGCTGGTGAGCTCCGGGTACTTCGCCGCGTTGCGCGTGAAGCCGGCGCTGGGGCGCTTCCCCGCGGGCGCGCGCGCCGACGAGCCGGCGATCGTGCTCGGCTACACCGTGTGGCAGCGCGCCTTCGGTGCGGATCCTTCGGTGGTCGGCAAGACGGTGAGCGTCAACGGCCACTTCTACCGCGTCGCCGCCGTGGCCCCGCGCGAATTCCTGGGGATCACGCGCGAGTTCGCGAACGAGTTCTGGGTCGACGCTGCCTTTGCACCGATGCTCCTTCCCGGCGAGCCCGTGCTGGACCAGCGCGGCAACCGGCGCTTCCAGATCGTCGGGCGGCTGCGCGAGGGCGCGTCGATGGCGGAGCTGCGGGCGAGGCTCGCCACCGTCGCGGCGCGGCTGTACCAGGATGACCCTGCGAGCTGGCGCGAGGAGGCGGGGCACGGCCGCCGCGTGACCGTGATGCTGGAGCGCGAATCACGCGTAGCCGGGATCGCGCCAGGCCAGCTCCTGATGATGGTGGGCGGCGTGACCGCACTGGGGCTCGGTTTCCTATTAGTTGCAAGCGCCAACCTTGCGAGCCTGTACATGGCGCGCGCCCTCGCCCGCCGGCGGGAGATCGCGACGCGGCTGGCGCTCGGCGCGGGAAGGGGTCGGCTGATCCGCCAGCTTCTCACCGAGGGCGCGGTGGTGGCGGTCCCGGGCGCGCTGCTCGGCATCGCGCTCGCCTACGCGACCTCGGTGGCCGTCGGGCGCTACCGGCCGGACGGGTTCCCCAACGTGGACCTCTCGCTTGACGGCCGCGCGCTGCTCTTCACCGCGGGAGGGACGCTGGTCGCGCTGCTGGTGTTCGGGCTCGTCCCGGCCATCCAGAGCGCGCGCACGGACGTGCTGTCGTACCTCAAGGACGGCGGCTACGCGGGGAGCCTCGGCATCCAGACAGGGCGGGTGCGGGGCGGGCTCGTCGTGACGCAGGTCGCCCTGTCGCTGATGTTCACGGCCGGATCGGTGCTGATCGCCTCCGCGTTCAGGCGTCTGGCGGAGGACCGGCGCGTCGACGCTTCCGGCGTCCTGGTGGCGCCCGCCACGCTGCTGCAGGCGGCGGGCGACTCGGTACGCGCGTCGGCGCTCGTCCGCGACGTCATCGCCCAACTCGACGGGATTCCCGGCATCGAGGCGGCGAGCGCGGCCATGATGGTACCGCTTTCAGGCTCGCGTTCCACCACCAGCGTCGTACCGCGCGACACGCGTGAGGCGGGCGGCAGCCGCTCCGTGGACATGAACCTGGTGCGCCCGCGCTTCTTCGAAGTAGTGGGGCTGCCGCTGGTGCGCGGCCGCGACTTCAGCGAGGGGGAGATGGGCGGAAGCGCGCGCGTGGCCATCGTCAGCACGGCACTGGCGGAGCGGCTCTGGCCCGGAAGCGACCCCATCGGCAAGCGGCTGCAAGTCGATGCCGCCGGCGCCGACGTGGAGGTCGTGGGGCTCGTGGGTGAGATGGGGAAGGAGTCGCCGGGCGAGGGGCTGCTCTACCTGCCGCTCCAGGCGGGCGGCGGCTCGCTGGTGCTGCACCTTCGCGCGGGCGGGTCGGCGAGCGCGCTGGCCGCCCCCGTTGCGCGCGAGCTGCGCCGCTACAACGCGCAGATGGTGGCCCCGGAGGTCACCACCATGAGCAGCTACATGGACCGCGCCTTCCTGCCGCAGCGCATCGCGGCGCGCGCGTCCGGCGTCCTCGCGCTGCTGCAGATGGTGCTTGCCGTCGCCGGGCTGTCGGGGCTGGTGGCGTTCGTGACGGCGCAGCGCAGCCGCGAGATCGGCATCCGCGCGGCGCTCGGAGCCGGACGCTCCAGCATCGTGGGTCTGGTGCTGCGGCAGGGCATCCGCCTCACCGCCATCGGCGGTGTGGCCGGCGTCGCGCTGAGCCTGCTCATGGGTAGGGTGATCGCCACTTCGCTCCCCGTCGGCGCCGTGATCGAGCTGCGCGCGCTGGCGGCGGCCATCGCATGCTTCGCCCTCGTGGCCGGCGCGGCGATGCTGCTCCCCGCCCGCCGCGCCCTCGCCGTCACCCCCGCGGCGGCGCTCCGTGCGGATTAGGCGGAGCAGTCACATACCGGGTGCGCTCAATAGGAACCCGCCAGCTCAACCCCGTGCAGCTCCGCTAGATAGCGAGCATTATCCACGCTGCGCGCGACGAGGCGCAGGAGCGAATCCGCGGCGGCGCCCTGCGCAACCGTGCCGCGCTCCCACCGGACGACCGTGTTCTTCCCGACCCCGAGGAGGCGCTCGAACTCGGGCTGCGTAAGGCCGAGCCGCCCCCGGATCTCCTTCACCTCCGCCGGAGACAGGAACTGGTTCGCGTTGCGGAGGGCGTCTGCCTCCGCGCGGAGGCTCGCGTCCATCATCCCCGGCGTGTAGAACGTCTCTCCGCACTGCTCGCAACGATAGAAATCATCCTGTGCGACCGTGCCGAGCGGCGCGCCGGCCACCCTCCTGGGCTCACTCACCAGACGCGCTTCGCCCCCGCACACCGGGCACTCCATTCGCGATTCCACTGAAGACCCTACCGCGCCGCGCCCCGCCGGGCGGGCCGGAAGGTGGGATCGCCGATGCGCCAGGGCGGGTTGCGGCGGTTTCCGCCGGCCCAGTAGAGGCAGATCACGTTGCCGGCGGGGTCGAGGAGCCGCGCCTCGCGCCAGAGCCAGCGCTGGTCCGTGGGGTCCTGCGTGAACTCGATACCTTTGGCCTTCAGCTCGTTCACCAGGGCGTCCAGCTCCTCGTGCTCGAAGTAGACGACGACGCCGGTGTCCGCGGGCACGGCTTTCACCGCGTGAACCGAAAAGGTGGCCCCGCCGTCGCTGCACTCGAAGCGCGCGTAGGCGGGCGTCGCCACGATCTGCCGGAAGCCCATCGACCGGTAGAACGCCGCCGATGTCGCCACGTCGAGCGCGGGAAGGGTGACCTGGTTCAGGTTCATCGCGGTGCCGGCGCTGAGCGCGGGGTGGGGAACGGCTTCATCGCGTCTCGATGGTGATGACGCCGCGGCCGTACCCCCGGCCATACGTGGCGCGCGCGCTGATGGAGTCGACCCAGCGCATGGATACGATCTGGTTGGAGTCGTAATCCCGCAGCGCGCCGAGCCCCCCTGCATCGCGCCCGTTCACCCACACCCGGATCTCGCGCGACCCGTCCGCATCCATCTGCGATGCATCGCCCTTTTGCCGCAGCCAGGCCGGACGCAGCCGCTGGACGAGGTCGAAGGCGTCGCTGGCGTTCGCGGCCCTGATCTCCGCTTCGGTAAGTACGTCGCGCGCCGAGCGCGGACGAGAGGACGCGGCGAGCACGTCCGGCTGTGGCTTTCCGGCGCGCGAGGGGGTGGATCGCGGTGGCGACAGGTGACATGCACCCAGGAGCACGGCCAGGCAAACCGCCGATACCGGGCGCACGGGCGAGAGGCGATTCATCAGCACCAGCAACCTGTGGGGGAGGGACTACTCGGAGCCGCGGCGAGCGTGAAGCTAGGGGAGCCAGCGCCGCGAAGTATAAGGCATCGCCGCCACTCGCACGAGGCGCGGCCGTCCCTCGTTGGGCCGGAAGCGCGGGTGCGTCTACGGTCCGCTGGGTGGGCGAGGCTGCTCAATCAGCAGGCATCCGTCAGCAGTCCTGGGCACGTCCCGATACCCCATCGCGAAGCCGATGCCGCATAACAGTACCAGGCCGGTCGTCGCCAGCTTCACGAGGCGCGGCGAGTAGCGCCGGTCGTACCTCGGACGGCTGCTCAGAGCCGGAGCGACGCGCCCAAGCACGTCCGCGCCGTTCCCCATCCACACCCACCAGAGGCCGGCCGCCCAGGTTCCGAGGGTCACCAGGGAGTTGGCGGCACGTGCGGGGCCATCAAAGGAAAACGCGCCGGCGCAGAACGGGTCGGACCATCCCGCCACCAGCCCGATAACGCCCAGCAGAACGGGCGCGCCGACCAGCAGGAGCGCCGCGCCCTTGAGGAAGCCATCCAGCTCCCGCTTCGTCATCGTTCCGGCGTCCACGAGCCTGCGCAAACGCCGCCGCCACAGCAGGACGTTCGCCAGCATCACGGCTGCGCAAAAAAACCACAAGTACCGGAAGAGAGGCATCAGGTGATCCGGCGGGGAGGAGATGGTCTCACGCAAAGGCGCGAAGGCGCAAAGAAAGACTCAGCGGCCGAGGCTCACGCGAGCGCGGGCGAGTGCCAGGGGCGATGCTTCGTCGGAGGTGGAATCGGAGCATGGTACGCGGACAGCGGTGACGCGGCCTGCCTTCGTCGTGAACGGCGGGCCAAAATCCCAATACTCCAACGCTCGGCCGCGGAGCGTGTCGCGCGTACGCGGAGCATCGAAGATCAGCTCGGAGCCGCTGAACCCGGTGTGGAACATCATCCGCACCCTCACCGGGTTCGACTCCGCCGACCAGTAGAGCGACGGCGGCACATCGTGCTCGCCATGAAGCGGCCGGAGGTTCGCGTCGAGTTTGGTGAGCGCCCATCGGAGGCCGGTGGGGTTCCCCCGCTCCACCTTCCCGAGCGCAGCGGAGTCGAGCCGCACGTGCGACGGCGCGAAGTAAAGGCTGTCCGACGCGGGTCGCCCCCGGCGGTCGAACAGCGCGTAGCAGCCGACGAGGTCGCGCGGAAGGTTCAGCTGGGGTTTCGAGGAGGGCCCGGGCTTGGAGCCCTCGTATCCGCAGGAAGCGATCGGCAGTGCGAGCGCCAGGCAGGCGGCACGGAAGATGGAGCGCACGGGTCTCCCCCCGGAAAGTTGTCGTCGGCGTGTGCGGATCGATCGGAACACTCCTCACCACTCCCGCTTCAGCAGGCTGTCGGGATCGAAGGAGCGCAGGTCGATCTTGCCGTAGTCGCGCGGAGGACGCAGCTCGCGCCGCTTCGTCGTCGCTTCCGGGTCGCTGGTGTGGTAGTTGAGCTGGTGCACGCGCACGAGCTGCCAGGCGCGGTCGCGGCGCGAGTACGCAAAGGTGAAGTCCACCCGCCACCGCCACGCCGAGCCGCCGTAGTGCTCCACCGTGAACCGCCCCGGCTCCGCGGTCACGCCTTCGAAGGGGTCGCCCCACACGCCGCCGCACCGCGAGCACATGACCGCGTTCTCGCTGCGCGCCGCCTCCCTGAGCCTCCCGGCGGGCGAGGCCGTCAGCACCACGAGCGAGCGGCGGCGCCCGAAGTCCGGGTCCGGCCCCGCCTGGAGCCGCTCCAGCACGAGGAGGTAGTCGCCGCGCCCATCGAGGTCGAGATCCTTGCTCTCGAGCTCGATGGCGCACGTCCCCCGCCTGACGAACGGCCGCACCGCCGCCGGAAGCGAGGCCGCGGTGCGGCATTTCGACTGCGCGAGAGCCGGCGCGGGCGTGGCGGGCGCCAGGCAGGCGGAGGCGGCGAGGAGGGGGAGGAGCCAGCGTGCGGGCATCGGGATGTACGTGGATGGGGTTTCGGCCGCTCTCACTCCTCGGCGAACCTGCGCTCGAGTGCGTCGATGCGCTTTCCGGCCTCCCCGTGCATCATGTGGAGATGTTCGAGGATCGTTCTCCACGCGTCGGGCAGCTCCATCGTCCCGGCCCGAGCGGCATCCGAGGCCGCGACGACGGCGCGGCGCGCGGCGATCTCGCGCGCGCCGGGGGGAGGGCCGAACCATTCCTCGGTGTACTGCTGCGGGTCCACCGTTCCGTGCTGCGCGAAGTTCTCCCGGGCGCGCTCGATCGCCTGGGGCGTGGCGGATGGGTCGTGCAGCCAGTCGCACACCGCGCAATCGGCAACCGGCGAGGCGGCGTCGATGGTGGGACATCCGCAGCAAGGGCAGTCGGTCCATTGCGCGTCCGGCTCCGCTCCCGTCGCTCCGTTCAGGTGATTGCGGTACTCGGCGAGGGTGGAGGGCGCGGCCGTGGACCCCTCAACGCGGCCCGGCGCCGGGCGAAGGTAGCGCCATGCGATCGCGCAGAGGATCAGCGTGAGGCCGACGAGTACGAGAAGCTGCATTCCGTGCCTCAGTCCACTGGAGTTGGACGGTACGCGATCACCAGGAGTAGTAATACCACTGGCCCTCCGCGCGTTCCACCACGGCATTCGTTCCAGGAACCTCCATCCCATTCCGGAGCGGCGGTGCGCCTTTCCTGGCGTGCACCAGGCCCCAGTCGCGTGTGCGGGCGAAGAGCACGTAATCCCCTTCTATGGAGATCGTCTCCAGGTGGAAGCGCCGCAGCTTGCGCCGGAAGTCCTCGTAGACGGCGGGGTCGATGCTGTCGCGCGCGAGCACGTCCGCGAGCAGTGCCCGACTGCTCCCCCACCTGGTCCCGATGGAATCGAGCCCGGCGCGCGTCCTTCTCACGACCGTTCCGTTGAGGGAATGGGTGTAACCCTCCGACCACTCCCACATCTTGCGGATCCTTCCGTACTCGTGCACCTGCGTGGCGAACTCGTTGACGTCCCGCCTCCGCAGAAAGCGCGAGTCGTTCAGGCGGATCAGCGGCGGCGGAACGAACTCGAGGATCAGTACCCCCAGCACCAGCGCGGACGCCGCGGCCCCCCACCGGCGCCACGATCCCGGGGACCGGAGCACCCACAGGAAGATCAGGAAGCCGGTGATCAGGATGCCGAGGAAGCCGCAGAGCGCCCACCACGTCACCAGGGGCCGATACAATCCCGCCGAAAGGTCGGCCAGCCAGAGCAGAACGCTCGCGGCGTAGCCCACGAACACGAGCAGCGTGAGGCGGCGGATGCGGGGCGGCGTGGCGCCGGTCATCGCCCGAGCACGCGCGCGAGGAGCTCCGGCATCGCGTGGAAGTGGTCGACGTGGTCCGGCGCCGCGTTGCCCGCGTAGCCGATGACCTGGAAGCGGCCGGCGCGCGCCTCGCTGAGCTGCTGCATCCCGCGAGGGCCCCAGCGCAGGCGGCGCGTGCGGCGCAGGCCCAGCTCGCGCAGCAGCCAGTCGGCCGTCTCGGTGGTGCTGGCGTAGGTGCCGGGAAAGATCTCGGAGTGCGTGACGAGGAACCGCTTCTCGCCGCGCATGGCCGCGCGCGCGAATGCCGCGAACGCCGCGAGGTTGGTGGTGTCCAGCGTGCCTCCCGCGGCCAGCGGCGTGCCCTCGGGGACGTACGACGTGTGCATGCCATCGAGCAGGAGCACCGCGTCCACCCGCGCGAAGTGGCGGGGCTCGCGCAGGATGGCGCGCACGGCCCCGTGCCCGGCGGAGAACCCCGACAGCGTCACGCGCCGCAGCCGCACCGTCCTTCCGCCGACCGCCGACACCTCCGCGGCGATGCCGGCGAGGAGCGAGTCGAAGGCGGCCGGCTCGGCGTAGGTGCGGTGGTAGATCCCCGACCCCGCGCCCAGGTTCACGACCGCCACCACCGCGCGTCCGTCCGCGGCCTGCTGCGGAAGCCACGCCGCGCCGTGAAAGTGGATGACGACGTCGATGGCCTCGCGCCTCCGCGCGCCGTCCGGCACCAGGAGCTCCACGGGCCTCCCGCCCGGACCCGTGAACGAGCGCCTGGTGCCCGCGATCTCCCGCTGGACGAGGCGTTCGTGCGCGCGCGTCTCCTCCACCATCGGCGACGGGTTCTGCGACGCCGCGGGGGTCTGCGCCGCGGCGGGCGCCATCCACACCATGGCCACGATCGCGGCGACGACGGTGCGCATGGGCGGACTCGACGCGCTCGTCAGGCGTTCAAGCCGGAGGCGGGGCGAACCCGTCATCCAGCCGCCGCAGCCATCGCCAGTGCAGCAGAAAGAGCCCGGCCGCGATCAGGCTCAGCAGCCCGCTGGTCACCAGGGAGCGCTGCGCCTGGTAGCGGTTCCGCTCGGTGCGATCGAGCCTGAGCGCCTCGAAGCGCCGGCGCAGCTCGGCCTCGCCCGGCGGCGCCTTTCGCAGCGACTCCCGCTCGGACTCGTCCAGGAAGGGAGACTGGTGGTAGGTGGCCCGATACGCCTCGAACGACGAGAGCGACGGCCCGAAGTCGTTCTCGCCCTGGACCGGGTTCGCGAGCGTGAAGAAGCTGTTCACCACCGCGATGCTGGCGAACAGCAGCGTGACGACGCACACCAGGCAGACGGAGTATCCGTACCACTGCGGGATTCGATTCGGCCGGTCCACGGCGTCCCTCCTGGCCAGAGTGCTCGCGAAACCGATCCATAGGATCAGCGGAAATCCGAGGATGATGATTGGAAGCCAGAACAGCGCGGGCGAGGCGTACGCGAAGCTCATATGCACGCTATTCCTATTCTCCGGGAACTCGACCAGCTCCGCGATCGCCGAACGCCTCCAACCTCAGCCGCAGGGGGCACGAAGCGCAAGAGTGGCGTACTCGAGCACCGCCGTCACCCCGCGTTCGCGAGCCAGCCACTCAGCACGAAGAGCCCGATCAGGAGCGGTCCGTGGACCAGCACCGCCGCCAGGGGCAGGCTCAGCAGCGCGCGGCGGCTGATCCACTCCTCCCGGGCCGCCCGGCGGAGCAGGTAGATGGAGAAGGGGAGGTTGAGCAGGAGCGCGGTTACGAGGCCGGGGGAGTAGCCGCCCAGCAGGAATGCGGAACCGATATGCGACGCGACGTTCACCAGCATCACCGCCTGCACCACCAGCAGGATGAAGACGCTTCGGGCGCCGCGAGCCTCCAGCTTCCCCAGCGCCGCGACGATGAAGGGGAGCAGCGTAAAGATCACCAGGGCGGGGAGGAACTGCGCGTATCTGACCTCGGGCACCAGCGGCCGCAGCGCGGCGGGGAAGCGGGCCGGATCGAGCGGGAGGAAGCGCGGCATGAGCAGAGCCTCCTCCAGGTTGTGCACCAGCAGGAGGAGGGGAACGAGCCAGAGCGCGGTCTTACGGGGCAACGACGAGCTCCCAATCGCGATCATCAGGGACCCTGATTGCGGCTGCTGGGCACGAGGTCGCAGAACGCGAACCGCCCGTCGCGCAGCACCACCTCGCCCACCGTGTAGGGCACCGGCCGCCGGAACCCCGGCCCCGCGGACACAAAGGTGTGGAACTCGCCCCTTTCGCCACACGGGTCCACATCGGCGGGGAGCTCCGCGAGGAGCACCGCATCGTACGGGCGCCCCGCGAACGTCGCGGACAGCACCTGCGTGTCCACGCAGACCAGCCGCGCCACGATGCCGCTCGCGAACACCTCCCGCGCCAGATCGCTCGTCGGCTCGCCCCAGAGCGGGAAGGTTGCGCCGAAGCCGAGGGCCTCCACTCGCTCCTCTCGATACCGCCGCACGTCCTCCAGGAAGATGTCTCCGAACGCCAGCTGCTTCACGTCGGGCATGCGATCGCGCAGCTCCCCGAACGCGCTGGCGAGTGCGGCATCGTACGCCTCGTTGGTGCTCTGGGGCGCGAGGGTGACCTCCTGGAGCGGCAGCCCCAGCGCATCGGCCTGCGCGTGGAGGAGCGTGCGGCGCACCCCGTGGATGCTCACCCGGTCGTACTCCGCCGTCACGGTCGTGAGCAGCCCGGCCACCTCGATGCGCGGATCGGCACGCAGCCGGGCCAGGGCGAGCGCGCTGTCCTTCCCGCCGCTCCAGCTGAGGACGACCGGCTCCCTTGCAGTCACCGGGTAGCCGTGAGCTCAGGGACACGACCGCCATCGAGAGCAGCCTCCAGGTGCGCCAACACCGTGCGCCGCAGGGCGCGGATCTGCTCGGCGTATGCGTCGTGCTGCTCTTCCAGGCGCCTGACCTCCGCGGCTCCTTGAGACGGCTCCTGCTTCGCCTCGGTTGAGAGGGCGAGATGCCGCTCGGCGTGTCCTTTCTGGTGATCGAGCAGGTGTATGCCATCGGAGACGCTCTCCACCTCCCGCTGCAGACGGGCCCGTACATCTTCCGGCAGCATGCCCGCCGCATGGAGCGCCTGCACGGCATCGAGCAGGACGTAGCGCGCCATGGTGTGCCCGCAGGCCAGGTTGCGCGCCCGCACCTCGGGGCTGCACAGACCGATGCGCACCAGGGCCGGCTCCGGCTCGCCGCGCGACACCCGCAGAACGGCTCCGTTTTCGATGCGGACGCGCTCGTGGAACATGCGGCATCGCGTCACCTGGAGCGACGCGATCCGGTCGCGCAGGGTGTGCAGCGATTCGAGTGAGACTGCTCGCATTGGTGTCGATGTACCTGGACGAGCTGAGCGGAACAAGAAGGTTCAGCGTGAATGCACCTTAATCAGCCGCGCGTGCGCCCGACGCGCAACGACAGAGGCCAGCGCACCGTGATCTGCGCCTGGGGATCGCCCCAATGCTTCTCCAGCTCGGGCCTCAGCTCCGGGAGCGGATCGCGGCCGGTTGCCTGGACGTATCGCTGCGTCGCGGACCATGTGCCGAGGTAGCCGAGCAGTCCGTCCAGGCTCGTTCGCATCTCCATCGCAAAGGAAGGAGCCGGGATCTCGATGAAGGGGAAGTGCAGCCCGCCATATCCTTCCTCGACCAACCGGCGCTCCGGGGGCCAGTAAGGGCCGACCGTCTCCGAATAGAAGCGGTCGAGCGTCTGCTGTAACGCCGTGTCTGGCATCACCATGTGCCCGTAGCACCAGACCGCGATCACGCCGCCGGGCCGCAGCACCCGCGCCGCCTCCGCGTAGAAGGCGGGCAGGTCGAACCAGTGCAGCGCCTGCGCGACCGTGACCAGATCCGCCGAAGCCGCTTCCAGTCCGCTCCGCTCTGCCGGCGCAACCCGGTACTCGACGCGCGGATGCGGCTCCGCGTGCGCGATCTGCTCCGCGCTCGCATCGGTGGCGACCACCCGCGGAAGATGCTCTGCGAGCGCGACGGCGGCCTGCCCGCTCCCGGTGGCGCAATCCCAGGTGAGCGCCGGGTTCGGCACCAGCGAGACCAGGTACGCGAAGAGCGCCGCCGGGTAGCGCGGGCGGAAGCGCGCGTACTCGGCGGCGGCGCCAGAGAAGTGGTCCGCGAACTCAGCCATGCCGCCCCGCCGCCGATACGCTCATTCGGCGACGACCTGGATGTTGTAGCGGATGTCGTTCGACTCCCCTTCGCGGATCCACTTCTCCGCGAAGCCGGCCAGGCCGTGCAGCGGGTAGAGCGCGCCCCCGAGCTCCGCGACCGTCGCGTCCCGCTGCGCGATCACGCGTGGCCACTGGTCGGCCGGCGACTGCGCGAGATCCCTGGCCAGCGCCCAGGCGAAGTCGCGCGCCACGTCGATGCCGAAGTCGAAGATGCGGTCCTCCAGCGAGGGCGCGATCTCCTCGATGCGGGCCAGGCGGGGCGAGATCTCGGCGAGCTCATCCTCCACGACGCGCACCAGGCGGGAGAGCACCTCGTTGATCTTTTTGAAGTCGGGCCACAGCGCTTCCAGCTCGGCGGGGTTCGGCGCTACCGTGGCCGCGGCGATCCCCAGGTCCAGGTTGATGTGCGCGTTCATCCCCAGGAGCAGGTGCTGCACGACGAGCGGAGTGGGATCGTTCAGCGCGCCGAACGCCACCTGCCAGCTCCGGCTGGGCTGGGCTCCCGCGCAGTGCTGCTCCCACGCATGGAGGAAGCGGCTCGCGAACACCACGTCCAGCCGCTCCATGCGCGCGTTGTCCTGGAACACGTTGCCGGCCACCAGCGCACGCCGCACGTTGGTGGTGACGCGCTCGTACAGCGCGGCGAAGTAGCCGATGCGCTCCCCCTCGCGCAACGCCCTGTCCAGAATGGCGTTGAGGGCCGCGATGATCTCGTCGATGGTCTGGGGCGCGGAGGCTTGCATGGATGCCGTGGAGGGAGTCAGGCGTGTGGGGAATCGTCCGTGGACGAGAACGTGAAGATGGTGACCGGCGCGGGGTCTCCTCCAAGCGCGTGGTAGAAGTCGAGCGCGTGCTCGTCGTCGTTGTCCGCCGGTACGAAGATGGTCTCGATACCCGCGCGCGCGGCGTCTTCACGCAGCATCGTCACCAGCCGCCGTCCGACGCCCCTGCGCTGGTGGTCCGCATGCACGGCGATGTCGAAGATGAAGATCTCCGCCGATTCCGACCGCGTCATGGGCAGCGTGTGCGCGGTCAGCCCTCCCACCAGCTCGTCGTCGTCGAAGGCCGCGACCGCCCAGAACTCCTCTCGGGCGAGAAGGCGGTCGAGGTATGCATCGCCCAGCGGCTCGCATCCCTCGTCGAACACCTCCGCCATCAGCGTGAACAAACGCCTCGCGACGTCGCGGTCGCCCTCGCCCAGCCTCACCACTCGCATCGTGCCCCCGGTTTCCGCGTCCGGGGAAGAGTCGTTCGCGGCGCGGTGCGTGGCAAGGCCCTCGATGGAGCTATCGCATGTACGGCGGCACATTCCGCTTGATCGTGGCGAACTCCCTCTCGGTGAGCGGCAGCTTCTGGAGGGCGTTCCAGGTAGCGAGCGGCGAGTTGCCGCCCACGGCTCCATCGGACCCGAACAGCACGCGCTGTACGCCGAGCTGCCGGATGCTCGCCGCGAGGCGCCGCGACACCTCCGCCGATTCGCCGAGCCCGCCCAGCCCGGAGACGTCGAACCACACGTTCTTCATTCGCGGGTCCCGCTCGGCGGCGGCCCGCACGAAGACCTCGAGCGCCGCCTCCACCGGTGCATCGTCCAGCCGGCCGGCCCCCGCGAGGTGCGCGATCTGCACCACGACGTCCGGCGCCGCGGGAAGGATCTCGGTGAGGAACGTCCCCGCGTACGCCGCGCCGTACGGGCGCTGCCGCGTGACCGAAGGGCGCATGTGCACCACGATCGCCATCCGCCGCTCGTTGGCCAGCCGGAAGACGCGCCGCACGCGCTCGACTTGCTCCGGCAGGTCCAGCTGCACGTCCGAGTTCCCGAAGTGGAGCTTCAGCCCCGTCCGCAGCCGCGCATCCGCCGCGCACCGCTCGATCTCGACGGGTGCGTAGTCGCTGAGCGGATTCACCGCGCAGAAGGCGCGGAGGCGCCCCGGAAAGAGCGCCACCTGCTCCGCCGTCCAGTCGTTCTCGGCACGCACCCGCGCGTACTCGTCGGCCACGGGAGGCCGGTTCGGGTTGGAGAACTGGTACGCGATGGAGAACACGGCCGCGTACCGGATCCCCGCCGAATCGAGCAGCGCGACCAGCCGCGGTGCCGTCACCCGCTCCAGGGTAGGCGAGAGCGCCTGCGTCCCCGGCCCGAACAGGTGCTGGTGGAAGTCGCCCACCGGTCTCGCGCGAGCATGCGCGCACCCCGTGCTCAGCGCGACGGCCACACAGCACAGACGAGCCAGGATGCGAAAGCGGAGCTGGGTGGACATGGAGGGATCTCCTCGGGGGCGGGGATGCTGGTTTTTCACCATGGTGGTGGAAAAGCAGCACCTTGCTCGATAACTAGCATAGGTGTCCCGCGTGCGTCAAGTGCGCAGCAGCGGGTCAGGCGGCGTCGTACGGCAGCTGCAGGTGGTGATGCCGCGTGTGGATCTCCTGCAGCCGCACGAGATCGACGACGGGAAGGCGGCCGAACGCCGGGTGGTCGACGGTGGGGCTACGCAGGTTTCTCGCGGCGCTTTCAAACGCCGCCACAGCGGTCTCGAAGCGATCCAGGAGCACGGGCGCGGGCCCGGGGGAGGTACCTGGCCGCATCACCGAAGGCGCTTTGCTGGCCGTCGGGAAACGCCCGAGCCACAGCACGGGTTTTAGCAGCAGCGTGCGGATCAGCGGCCGCAGAAACCGTGGCGGGGCCTTGCCTGGCGAGCGGCCATGGAGAACTTCGCCGCCGGTCTCGTACGCCAGCGCGAGATGCTCGACGATCTGCCCCGGCGACCACTTGCCCTCCGCGCGCGGCCGATCCCACCGGTCCGGCGGCAGCGCCCGCGCCGACGCGAGAAATGCCTGCACTGCTTCGTGATTCGCCTGGAGCGCGGTTTGAAGATCTGGCATGGCGATGGTCGGGTGGCTGGTGGTCCTGAGATGGCGCGTCAGACATCTGGCCGCGGTGGTACGCCCGCGCCACGCGCGCTCGAGTGCGGCCGCCCCGAGCACCCCGAGCGCATACGCCGCGAAGTCGCGCGGGTCGAAGCCGCTCCCCAGCACCAGGTGCCCCAGCCCGGTGGCGCGGACTGCATCCAGCGCGGGTGCATGATACAGCTGGCTCGCCTCCACCGCGACGCACACGGCCAGGGCAACCGCGGCCCGCGCGCCGAGCGCCATCCGCGGCACGAGGGCGCTGATCCACCAGGTGAGCATCGCCGCCCACAGCGCATCCCCCGCCACGTCGCGCACGGCGGGCGACAAGGGGAGGCCGCCGAGGTGCACCGCCAGTCCGGCTACGATGGTGGCGATCGCAACCGCGGCGTACGCGGCCCGCGCGCGGAGCTCAGGAGACATGCGGGCGCTCAAAGCTATCGCGGTTCCTCCGGCAGGCGGAAGACCGGCAGGCGAAGACCGCGCAAGATCGCCAGCAGCCGGAGCACCGCGACCGCCAACATCCCCAGCACCGCCGCGGCGGGCCGGCCGACCCCCGCCTCCTGCACCAGCAGGTAGAGCGTGGCACCGGCGATGGCGGCCGTCGCGTAGATGTCGCGGCGCAGGATCAGCGGGACCTCGGCGCTGAGCACGTCGCGGAGCACGCCGCCCGCCACCCCGGTAATGGTCCCCATCAGCACCACGATGATCCCCGGCAGCCCCGCGGCCTCCGCCACCTGGGCGCCCATGATGGAGAACAGCGCCAGGCCCAGGGCATCCGCGATGAGAAGCGAGTTGAGCGGCGCCGGCCACAGCCGCACGTAGACGATGGTGAGCAGCGCCGCGACGGTGATGACGACCAGGTAGGTGGGATCGGCGATCCAGAAGATGGGGTGCCGGTCCAGGAGGAGGTCGCGCGTGGTGCCGCCGCCGATGGCCGTGACGACCGCGATGACGAGCACGCCCAGCAGGTCCAGGCCCTTTCGCCCGGCCGAGAGTGCGCCGCTGATGGCGAACACGGCCACCCCGAGCAGGTCCAGGACGTAGACGGTCACGCGCGGGGATTCATCAAGAGCGGCGCCATTCCTTTTCCATTCCGAGCGGTTCGTATCGGAAGCTCGGACGAGGTAACGTGCGGGCCAAGCTGCCGAAGTCGCCGGCGGTGCCCCGGCCATTATGGACGCCGGCGCCGCGGATGTCCAACGTTGGGAACAACGAGTTGGTTGCGACTGTAGGGAAACGCGGGTATCCTCCTCCGGTCCTGCACCTGTTTCCCACGCAGGATGGACAGCCCCGGCCAGACCGCCCGGGCTGAACCGCCCCGTCCACGGCTCCCCTCACCGCCGTAAGCATGGCCCTCCCGGTTCGTCCGGCGTCCCACGTGGCCGCCGGTCTTCCTGAAAAAGAAGCGCTCACCCTCCGGCTGATCGCGTTGCTGGCGGTCGCCTGCATCCTGGGATTCGGGGGCGTGTACCGCGTGGCCATGCCGGGGGCGAACGACCCGTGGTCGTACCGCTTCGTGGTCGCCGCGGTGTGCGCCGCGCTGTACATCGCCTCGTACGTACCGGGCCGGCCGGGCTTCGTCTTCGTCATGCACGTGACGTTCGCGACGGTGACCGGCTGGGTCGTGCTGCTGATGGACCTCAACGACTTCGCGCCCGAGTACGCGCTCGGGTTGATGGTGATCGTGGCGGTCATCAGCATGCTCTTCCGCGGCACCATCTCGCTGACGATCTACGGGCTCGCCACGCTGGCGGCGGTTACGGTGGTCGCGTCACGCGTAGCCGAGCCGCGGATGAGCCCCCTCCTCTTCGCCAGCTACCTGGTGGCGATCCTGGGGCTGTTCTGGGTGGTGGTGCGCAACCGCCTGCGCGCCGAGCTCGAGATCGCCGCCAGCGAGGAACGCTACGCGCTCGCCGCCCTCGGCGCCAACGACGGGCTGTGGGACTGGGACGTGGCCGCGGGCACCCTCTACCTCTCGCCGCGCTGGCGCGAGATCGCCGGCGCGCCGGATGACGAGGAGGGCCCCGAAGCCTGGCTCGGCCGCATCCACCCCGCCGACCGCGCGCGGGTGGACGCGGAGCTCTTCCCGGCAGGCGGCCCGGTCGGCACGCACTTCGAGTCCGAGCACCGCATCTCCCACAGCGACGGGAGCTGGCGATGGGTGCTGGTGCGCGGCGTGCGCGTGGTGGGCCCGGACGGCTCGATCGTGCGGATGGTGGGATCGCAGTCCGACATCTCCGAGCGGAAGCGCTTCGAGGAGCAGCTCGTCCACGACGCGCTCCACGACTCGCTCACCGGCCTCCCCAACCGCGCCCTCTTCCTGGACCGCCTGGAGCGCGCCATCGCCCGCACGCACCGCCAGCCGGCGTTCCACTTCGCCGTCATCTTTCTGGACCTGGACCGCTTCAAGGTCATCAACGACCGCGTGGGCCACGTTGCGGCCGACGCGGTGCTGACGGTGGTGGCGCGCAGGCTGGAGCAGTGCCTTCGCCACGGCGACAGCGTGGCGCGGCTGGGCGGCGACGAGTTCGCGCTGCTGGTGGAGGACGTGGACGAGCCCTCGCTGGTGGCGCAGCGCATCCAGCACGCGCTCGTGGCGCCCATCGACGCAGGCGGGGAGCCGGTGGTGGTCACGGTGTCGATGGGGATCGCCGTCAGCTCCACCGGCTTCGCACGCCCCGAGGACGCGCTGCGCGACGCCGACGCGGCCATGTACCGCGCCAAGGCCCGGGGCCGGTCGCGCTTCGAGGTGGCCGACGACGAGCTGCACGCCCACTCGCTGGCCCAGGTCGCCATGGAGGGCGAGCTGCGCCACGCGACCGGGCGCGGCGAGCTGCGGCTGCACTACCAGCCCGTTGTCCGCCTGGACACGCGCGAGCTGGTGGGCTTCGAGGCGCTGATGCGCTGGGAGCACCCGACCCTGGGCCTCTGCTCTCCCGCCGACTTCATCCCCCTGGCCGAGCAGACGGGGATCGTGACGGCGCTGGAGCGGTGGGCGCTGCGCGAGGGGTGCAGGCAGATGCAGGCGTGGCGCGGCTCGCACCCATGGATGGAGGAGCTCTGGCTCTCGGTGAACCTGTCCACCCGCCACTTCCTGCGTCCCGCCCTCGCGCAGGAAATCCAGGATCTGCTCGGCGAGACGGGCTTCGCGCCGGACCGCCTGCACCTGGAGATCACCGAGAGCGTTATCATGGACGACCCGGCCGCCGTCGGGCCGCTCCTGCACCGGCTGCGGGCGTCGGGCGTGCGCGTGGCCATCGACGACTTCGGCACGGGGTACTCCTCGCTGGCCTACCTCCACCGGCTTCCGCTGGACACGCTCAAGATCGACCGCTCCTTCGTGCACCAGATGCGCTCCGACCCCGCGCTGGAGGCGGTGATCCGCACGCTCCTCTCGCTGTCGGAGATCCTGCACCTGGAAACGGTCGCCGAGGGCGTGGAGACGGAGGAGGAGGCGAGCGCGCTGCTGCGGATGGGGTGCCGCTTCGGCCAGGGCTTCCTCTTCGCCCGCCCCCTCACCCCCGCCGACGCCGAACGCCTCCTCGCCGCCACCCCCGGCACACCCGTTACTGCGTAAAGGCAGGCGTTCGTTCAGCCCCGCCGGTCCTCCAGCAGGATACGGCGAGCTTCCTCGTGCGTCACCACGTCACCGCGATGGGCGGCCTGCAGCCCGCGAGCGACTTTCGAGACGAAGTACAGCCGATCCATGGCATCCTCCACGGTCGCATCCTCCGGGAGCCGCTCCACCGCCTCGCGGAGCAGCTGCTTGGCACTCACGGACATAGGTTCTCGTGCGGTAGAGGAGAGAGGGAGATTTGAGTCTACCTCTTATCGCGGGATGCGTACAGCAGGTGTTCGACAGTTAAAGCTACACGCGGCAGACCGAATTGGCGCCAATGCTGGACTTTTATACCCGAAATCGTTGGATTTGCCGAAAACTTGTTGTACATGGATTTATAATCCACCTTGACTCCGCATCAGGATATCATCTATCCTGTTGCACATGTACCTCCGCGAAGTCGTCTCACCGCGCAAGCGCGGCCCTGACACCCGCTACCTCCAGCTCGTCGAAGGCGAGCGGGACGCGCAGGGCCGTGTGCAAACCCGCATCCTCCACTCCTTTGGACGCACGGACCAGCTCGACCTCGAGCAGATCCAGCGTCTGGTAGACCAGCTCGGCGGGTATCTCGATCCCGCTGCGCCGCCGGCTGCCCCGGGCCTGGAAGTGACCCGCACGTGGACGTTCGGGGGCACGCACCTCCTCGATTCGCTCTGGAGGGAGCTGGGGCTGGACCGGTTCTTTACCCACGCGCTCGAAGCGCGCGCGTTCGCGCAGCCGGTGGAGCGGGCGCTCTTCGCCCTCGTCGCGCACCGTGCGCTCGCTCCGGCCTCGAAGCTCGCCTGCTCCCGCTGGGCCGGCGCCAGCGCCTGGATTCCAGGGCTCGACCGCGGCGGCGCCGAGATCGAGGTGCAGCACCTGTATCGCGCCATGGACTTCCTCCACGCCGGGATGCCCGAGCTGCAGGAGCACCTGTACTTCCAGGTGACGGACCTGCTCAGCGCCGACGTCTCGGTCCTCTTCTACGACACGACCAGCGTCAGCTTCCACCTCGAACAGGCGGACCCCGAGGGAGGGCTCCGGCGCCACGGGTACTCGAAGAAGAAGCGTCCGGACCTGCCGCAGATCGTGGTCGCGCTGGCGATCAACCGCGACGGCATCCCGGTGCGTCACTGGATCTATCCGGGCAACCGCATCGACGTGAGCACGGTGGAAGAGGTCACGCGAGACCTCCTGGGCCTGCGGCCCCGGCACTTCCTGTTCGTGGGGGACCGGGGGATGGTGAGCCAGGCGAACCTCGACTTCCTCGAATCGCGCCGCCTCAAGTACCTTCTCGGCTTTCCGCTGCGGACCGATCCCGCGCTGGAGGCGCGCCTGCTCTCGCTGCGCGGCCGCTACCGCCCGGTGCGCGAGGGGCTCGGCGTCAAGGATACGCAGATCGAGGACGGAGCCCGCACCCTGCGCTACCTGCTCTGCCGCAGCGAGGCGCGGGCGGAGCGGGACGCCCGCACTCGCACCACGATCCTGGAGCGGCTCGGGGCGGCGCTCGCCGACCGGAGGAAGGGCGCTGCATCCGGAACCACGCGCGCCGGCCGATCGCTACTCACCAAGCCCGGCTACGCACGCTACCTGGCGAAGGGCGCGGATGGAAAGCTGCGGATCGACCCCGCCCGCGTCCGAGCCGCGGCCCGGCACGACGGCAAGTACGTGCTGGTCACCAACGAGCTCGGCCTGCCGGCCGAAGAGCTGGTCCTCGGCTACCGGGATCTCTGG
>DASVTZ010000104.1 GCA_036387335.1 Longimicrobium sp. | reverse complement strand
CGCCACGTAGCGCTCGATCACCTCCCAGCTCCCGTCCGTGGAGGCGTCGTCCACCACGATCTGCTCCACCGACGGGTGCGTCTGCGCCAGCACCGACTCGATGGTCTCCGCCACGAAGGGCGCCGCGTTGTAGCACGGCGTCACCACCGAGACCAGCGGGGGGGTCATGCCGCGCCCCCCGCGGGGCGGCGCGGGGCGAGGCGCTCCCGGATCGCGTCGAAGTAGGCGCCGCGCAGGTAGCCGGGGAGGTTGCTCACCGGCCGGCCGCCGCGGGGCGGCGTGTCGGCCAGGATGCGGTTCATCAGGAAATCCTCGTCCACCTCCATCTGGTCGCTGCCGAACATCAGCCCCAGGAACGGGTGCTCGTGCCGGAGCTGGCGGAGGGTGTCGCGCCGCACGCCCCTGGCGTCGTACGGAAAGGCGAAGGGGATGGGCTCCGCCGCGGCCGTGATGCTCGCGACCTCGCGGCACGACTCCACGATCTCGCGCGAGCACTCGTCGGCGGGCAGGGAGCCGAGGTGCCGGTGCCCGATCGTGTGCCCGCCGATGGTGAAGCCGTCCGCCGCCAGCTCGCGCACCTGCTCGCGGGTCATGTACGGCCGCCGCGTGGCGAGGAAGCCGGCCACGTCCACCCCCAGCCGCTCGCACAGCCGGTCCACGGCGGGGTGCGAATCCGCGCCCGACCCCTGCATCCAGCGCTCGAAGCAGCTGAAGCTCCGCAGCTCAATCCCCAGCTCCGCCTCCAGCTCGCGAAAGGCGCCGTCGCTCTCCTCCCCCAGCCGCCGCCGCGCGTCCATGCAGAGGGCGATCTGGTTGAAGAGGAGCATCCGGGCGTTGTCCAGCACGCCGGTGGTCACGAAGAAGACGCACGGCACGCCGTGCTTCAGCAGGAGCGGGCGCGCCGTGGAGTGGCACTCCGCGTAGCCGTCGTCGAAGGTGAGGAGGGCCGCGTTGGGACCCACGGGGCGTCCGGTACGCCGCGCCTCCGCGAGCTCTTCGTACGAGAGCAGGCGGAAGCGGCTCTTGAGGTACACCAGGTCCGCCTCGAACTGCGCCGCCGTCTTGTACGGGTACATCGGCCGCACGTGCGGAAGCGACTCGTCCGAAACCGTGTGGTAGCAGAAGGCGATCACCTCACGCGGGAGCACCGCGCCGAAGAAGCGCACCGGCGCGAGCCTCATGAGCCTTACCGCCATGGGACGCACTTCCAGGCCGATGGGCATGGCGTTACCGGACGCGGGGGTGAGGGTCAGTCCGCCGGCCGCGACGCGGCGCGGCTCGAGTGGAGGGCCGCCGCCTTCCGGAACCTGCGGCGCTCCCCGGTCATGATTCCCAGGCGGGCCAGCGCTCCGGCGATCTTTTCTTTCCCTTCCACGCCCAGGAGCCGCGAAAGGATGCGCCCGGGGAGCGTCCTGCCGAGCGCCGGCCGCAGCGCGTCGGGGCCGGCGGCGTAGCGCACCGCCCGGTCCAGGCAGCGGCGCGCCAGCTCCGGGTGCGTCTGCAGGAAGCCGGCGGCGGGGAGCCGGGCGTACGCGATGCCGATGGAGGGGAGGTACTCGTCCAGCTTCCCCGCGCGAGCGAGCTGCGCCTCCAGCTTCTCCAGCGAATCCAGAAAGGAGCCGAAGACGCGCTCCGAGAAGAGCATGGCGCCGCTGGCCGAGACGCGCGAGTCGCCGTGCATCCGGTAGAAGCTCATCCCCCCGCTGGCCGGCACCAGGCGCGCTCCGTCGGCCAGCGCGCGCATCATCACGTCGCCGTCGTCGTTGCCGGTGAGCGCCTCGTCCCACCCGCCGGTGCGCTCGTACACCTCGCGGCGCCAGAGCACGGAGCAGGTGGCCACCCAGCGCCCCTCCAGCCACTCGCGCAGGGGGTCCGCCGCGGGGTCGGGCGGGGTGATCTCGGCCGGCGAGGCCACCCACGCGCCGTCCACCTTGGCCAGGCGCGACCACCCGCACACCGCGATCCCGTCCGCTCGGTGGCGCACGGCATCCACGAGGGCGGCGAGCGTGTCCGGCGCGATGACGTCGTCCGCGTCCAGGAACATCACCATGTCGCCGCGCGCCAGCTCCGCGCCCCGGTTGCGGGCGTGGCTTCCGCCGCGGTTCGCCTCCAGCCGCACGCCGCGCACCCGGCCGGGGTGGAGCGCCACGTAGCGCTCGATCACCTCCCAGCTCCCGTCCGTGGAGGCGTCGTCCACCACGATCTGCTCCACCGACGGGTGCGTCTGCGCCAGCACCGACTCGATGGTCTCCGCCACGAACGGCGCCGCGTTGTAGCACGGCGTCACCACCGAGACCAGCGGCTCCC
>DASVTZ010000103.1 GCA_036387335.1 Longimicrobium sp. | reverse complement strand
CACCACCTTGACCCCGGGGTAGTGCGCCACCTGCGACTCCAGCGCCTGCGAGTGCTGCGCGCCCAGCTGCAGCGCCGCCCCACTGGGACCGCGGAAGGTGATGGGGATGTTGAACTGGCCGCCGCTCATGCTGCGCATCTTGCTGGCGGCGTTGAAGATCTGGTCGAACGCCAGGATCGCGAAGTTCCACGTCATGAACTCGATCACCGGCCGGATCCCCGTCATCGCGGCCCCGACGCCCAGCCCCGCGAACCCGAGCTCGGTGATCGGCGTGTCCACCACGCGCAGCTCGCCGAACTGCTCCAGCAAGCCCTTCGATACCTTGTAAGCGCCATTGTACACACCGACTTCCTCGCCCATCAGGAAGACGTCGGGGTCGCGCTGCATCTCTTCAGCGAGCGCCTGATTGAGCGCTTCGCGATAGGTAATGACCGCCATCTTCAGCGATTCCTCATGTCGAAGTACAGGCGTCCGTTGACGTTCTCTTCGGCGTAGATCTCGGTGTAAAGCTCGTCGACCGCGGGCTCCGGGGACTTCTCGGCGAAGTCGGCGGCTTCCTCGGAGATCTGCTTGACCTCGGCGTCCATCTTCTCCAACTCCTCCTGCGACAGGATGCCGGTGCGCGAGAGGAGGTCGGCGAAGATGCGGATGGGGTCCTTGGCCTTCTCGCGCTCCACGTCTTCCTTGGTGCGGTAGACGCCGGAGACGGGGTCGGACATGGAGTGGCCCACGAAGCGGTAGGTGCGGGCCTCGATGAGCGTGGGGCCCTCGCCGGCGCGGGCGCGGTCGTGGGCTTCCTTGGCCACGCGGTACATGTCCAGCACGTCCATGCCGTCCGCCACGGCGGAGTTCATGGCGTAGGCGGTCGCCTTCTGCGAGATGTCGTAGAGCGACGAAGCGCGCTCCCAGGCCGTCCCCATCCCGAAGCGGTTGTTCTCCACGATCGTCACCAGCGGCAGCTTCCAGAGCGCGGCCATGTTCAGCGACTCGTGGAAGGCGCCCTGGTTGACGGCCGCCTCACCCAGGTACACCTGCATGACGCGGTCTTCCTGGCGGTACTTGATCTTCCACGCCACCCCAAGCGCCAGCGGCACCTGCCCGCCCACGATGCCATGGCCGCCCAGGTAGTTGTGCTCGGCGCTGAACATGTGCATGGAGCCGCCCTTCCCCTTGCTGCAGCCGTCGGCGCGCCCGTACAGCTCGGCCATCACGGCGCCGGGGGTGATGCCGCACTGCAGCGCGTGGACGTGCTCGCGATAGGCCGTCATCACGTAGTCGTCCTTGCGCAGCGCGTGGATGGCGCCCACGGCCACCGCTTCCTGCCCGATGTACAGGTGGCAGAAGCCGCCGATCTTGCCCAGGGCGTAGCTTTCCGCCGTCTTCTCCTCGAAGCGGCGGCCCAGGAGCATGTCCCACATCATCTTGCGGAGCTGCTCGGGCTCCAGGCCCTGCATGCGCTCTTCGTCGCTCAGCTCCGGCTTCGCGGACTGCTGCCAGGCGCGGTCCGGCCCGGGCTCGCCATTCGGGGCCGTCTGCGCCTCGGCCGCTTCGGAGGCGGGTGCCGCCTGGTCTTCGCGCGGCGCGGGGGCGGTCTTGGTCTTCGTCTCAGGCATCGTTTCTATCTCGCGAACCGTTCGGATGTCCGGGTTCGTAAGGGGGCATCAGGCTCCGCGCCGCGCGGGCGGGAGCACGTCCTGGTAAATCTCGGCCATCGCCAGCGTGCAGCCGAGCGACTCCAGCCGGACTTCGTCCTCCATCCGCTGGTACACCGTGCAGCTCCAGCTCTCGTCCTCTTCGCGGCGGTACAGCTCCACGCGCGGCTCCTTCTGCACCACGAACAGGTACTCGCGCAGCGACGGGATCAGCCTGTAGCCATCCTTCTTCTTCCCGCGATCGTGCCGCTCCGTGGACGGCGACAGCACCTCGACCACCAGGGTCGGGTTGAGTAGCACGTCCTGGCGGTCGTCCAGGTAGCGCCACTCTCCGCAAACGGCGGTGACGTCCGGATACACCGTCTTTTGCGAGGCGTCGAACTGTACGCGCATGTCGCTCGTGTGCAGCCGGCAGCCACGCCCACGCAGCGCCACGTAGAGCGACCCGAAGATGTTCCCGGTGATGAGGTCGTGCGGCGCGGGCGCGCCCGACATCGCAACGATCTCGCCGTCCCAGTACTCGCTCTTGTACGCGGCGGCCCGCTCGCGGGCGAGGTACTCTTCCGGAGTGACCAGCGTCGCGGTGCTCACTTCACTGCCGGGTCTGAAACGCGTACTTGTAAACGTCCGCCAACCGCAACTCGCAACCGATGGACTCGAGAATCAGGACGTCATCCAGGGACTGGAGGACCGTGCACCCCCACTGCCCATCGGGTTCCCTCCGGTAGAGTTCGGCTCGGACCCGGTTCTGCGCCAGGAGCAGATACTCACGCATCGTCGGCACGGCGCGGTAGGCCTCTGCCTTCTCGCCCCGGTCCTTTTTCTCCGTGGAAGGAGAGAGCACCTCCACCACGAGCGTGGGATTCGTCAGCAGGCGCCCATCCTGGAGATCGGCACCCCCGCACGACACCACGATGTCCGGGTAGACGAACCAGTCTTCCGCCAGCCGCACCATGCAGTCGTTGAAAAACATTTCACAGCGCCCGCCTTCCACCTGCGGGCCGAGGGCGAGCACCATGCTGCGGACAATGCGCAGGTGGGCACCGGTGGCGCCCACCATCGCAACGACTTCGCCGCCGTGGTACTCGCTCTTGTACTCGGCGGCCCGCTCGCGCACGAGGTATTCCTCAGGCGAGACGGGCGGAGCATACGTCGTGCTCATGCGCGATCCTCGTCGTTGAGGGCGGCTACAGGCTCCCGAGCTGCACGAGCGCAGGGGCGGGGCGCACCGGAGGGGCACCGATGGCGCGGAGGGCGGCTTCCGCGGGGTCGATGACAACGGCGGAGTCCACGTCGGCCTCCAGGATCTCGGTGATGGTGCCGGGGCCCTGCGCCTCGATGGTGCGCGCCTGCTCCTTGGCGTGGTACGACGAGCGCACCAGCGGCCCGCTCTCCACGTGCCCGAAGCCCAGCTCCCGCTCGCCGATCTCCTTCCACTGGCGGAACTCGTCGGGCGTCACCCAGCGGTCGAGCGGAACGTGGTGCTGCGAGGGGCGCAGGTACTGCCCCAGCGTCAGCACGTCCACCGACGCGTCGCGCAGGTCGCGCATCGACGTGTAGATCTCCTCCTCCGTCTCGCCCATCCCCAGGATGATGGCGCTCTTGGTGAGCTGCCGCGGGTTCATGCGCTTGACGGCGCCCAGCATGGAGATGGAGCGCCAGTAGCGCCCGCCCGGCCGCAGGTGCTTCGACAGCCGTTCCACCGTGTCGATGTTGTGCGCCAGGATCTCGGGCCCGGCGTCGACCACGATGCGCAGCGCGGTCTCGTTCCCCTTGAAGTCGGGGACGAGCACCTCGACGGTACACCCCGGCTGGCGCGCGTGGATCTGGCGGATTACCTCCGCGTAGATCTCGGCGCCGCCGTTCTTGAGCTCGTCGCGGTTCACCGAGGTGACGACGGCGTGCTCCAGCCCCATCGTCACCACGGAGTCGGCGACGCGGCGGGGCTCGTCCTGGTCCAGCTCGGTGGGGAGGCCGTGGGCGACCGCGCAGTACTTGCAGGCGCGGGTGCAGACGTCTCCCAGGATCATGAAGGTGGCGGTGCCGCTCTCCCAGCACTCGCCGATGTTGGGGCAGTGGGCCTCCTCGCACACGGTGTGGAGGCCCTGGTCGCGCATGAGCTGCTTGAGGCGCAGGTAGTTGGGGCTTCCCGGCGCGCGGACCTTGAGCCACTCGGGCTTGCGCGCGCGGTGCTCCAGCGGCTGCTGTCCCTCAAGCAGGGGAACGTTGACCGTCCCCTTGCTCTTTACGACCCCGTTGTCCTTGCCCTGCGGCGCGTACCCGCGGGTTCCCTGCTGGGGTGCTTCGACGCTCATCTATCCCTCTCGCCCTTCGCGTTTTGCGCTCTCTCGTCATGCGAGGCCGGGCGACGCGCGCCCAAGCCCCCAATTGTACCCCGCTGTGCCGATTTGGGCAAACCGCGAAAGAAAGTGCGTGAGTGCGTTAGTGCGTGAGTGCGCTCGAAGCGGCGCCTTGTCATCCTGAGGGAGCCGCCCCGTCCGACGCCCGCGGCACACCGCCCTCACGGCGGCGACTGAAGGATCTAGCCCGCGCGGCAGGAGGACGGTGTGCGGTGACGGGGCCCTCGGTACGCGCAGTAGATCCTTCGCTCCACGCCACAGGTCGGGGCCCGGGCGACGATGGAGACGCGCGTCACTCAGGATGACAGATGGAGGTGACGCGCGCACTCACGCACTAACGCACTAACGCACTCACGCACTCACGCACTTCCTTCACCCGCCATTCCCCTCCCCAAGCCCATGCTCGCGAAGCTTCCGGGCCAGCGTGGGCCGCGAGATGTCGAGAATGCGGGCGGCGGCGCTGCGGTTGCCGCGGGTGAGGCCCAGCGTGAGCGCCACGGCCTCGCCCTCGACGCGCTCCAGCGTCTTGCCCTCGGCGGGGATGTGGATGACGGCGGCCGGGGGGGACGACGTGTTGGAGAGCCCCGAGCGCGCGGTGCGGTGCAGGACGATCAGGTGTTCGGCGCGGATCACCTCGTCGCCGGCGAGCTGGGCGGCGCGCTCCACCACGTGCCTCAGCTCGCGCACGTTGCCCGGCCAGGGGTGCGCCTCCAGCGCGGCAAGGGCCTCGTCGTCCAGCGTCATCTCCATTCCGCGCTCGGCGGCGGGGCCACGCAGGAAGAGCTCGGCCAGGATGCGGATGTCGCCGGGACGGTCGCGCAACGGGGGGAGGTCCACGCGCGCGGGGGAGAGAGCGGCCAGCAGCTCGGGGTCCAGCGTCCCGGCTTCCAGCGACACCTCCGGCGGGGCGGAGGCGGCCACGATCACGCGGCACTGCACCCGCACGGGCGAGTCGCCGCCCTCACGTACGATGGTGCGCTCGCGGATGGCGGCGGCCAGGCGTTGCTGGAGCGGAAGGGGGAGGCGCGTGACGTCGGATACGAACAGCGTGCCGGCGCCCGCCAGCTCGATGAGGCCGCGCCGCGGGGGCGGCGCGTCGGCCATGAGCGACGGGTGGGTGCCAAAGAGCTCCGCCGCGAGGAGAGGCTCGGGAACGGCGGCGCAGTCGAAGGGGAGAAAGGGATCGTACGGCGCCGCGGAGTAGTGGATGCCGCGCGCCAGCAGCTCCTTACCCGTGCCCGCCTCCCCCGCCAGGATCACCCCCGACGCCCCGGACGCCACCGCCGCGCAGGCTCGCTCCACCGCGTCCCGCATCGGTGGGCTTTCTCCCACGATGGCCTGGCCGCCGAGGGCCAGGAGCCCGTCCGTGCTTTCCGTTTCGCCGTCGCTCATCGCCCCTCGTGCCGGTGTTCCGTGCGGGTCGCCG
>DASVTZ010000102.1 GCA_036387335.1 Longimicrobium sp. | reverse complement strand
GCGAAGGGCGCGGATGGAAAGCTGCGGATCGACCCCGCCCGCGTCCGAGCCGCGGCCCGGCACGACGGCAAGTACGTGCTGGTCACCAACGAGCTCGGCCTGCCGGCCGAAGAGCTGGTCCTCGGCTACCGGGATCTCTGGAGAGCGGAGCGGGCCTTCCGCTCGATGAAGAGCGTGCTGGACCTCGAGCCCGTCCAGCACCGCACACCCGAGCGCATCGCCGCCCACGTGCACATCTGCGTCCTCGCGTACCTGCTGATCCGGGTCGCGGAGAACCGCGCGCAGGCAGGCTGGGAACAGGTCCGCGAACAGCTGGAGAGGATTTCCCTCGCCGAGCTCACCACGGGCCGCGCATCGGTCCTTCAGACGAAGGCGCTGACCAGCGCGGAGCGCGATCTTTTCAATTGTTGCAAGGCTCCGCCGCCTCCCAAAATTCTGCAAGTGACAACAGGATAACGACTTAACCCATCTGTGGCCGCTCCGGGCGCGTTGTACACGCGCTCGGGGCGGCTTTGTTGCATCTCCATGTAGGACAACTGGTTACACACGTGTGTCAGCAACCACTGTCGAACGCCTACACAGAGGGCACGGAGGGGTACCGCAAGACGCAAAGGTGACTTGTACCTCCGTGCCCAATTCGGTATTTTCCCACTCGGCCATCACAGCGAAGGGGGGATATGGCTTTCCTGACAGTGGACAGGCGGGGGCGAAACACGCTGCCGGAACAGGTTCGCCGGGACCTTGGGATCGCGGACCAGGAGACGAGCTTCGTGCTGCTCGAGAAGACGAGTCGCGGCACCTACGAACTGGTGCCGGCGTCGCTCATTCCTAACGATCAACTCTGGTTTCACAACGCGGAGATGCAGGATCGTGTGGCGCAGGCTGAGTCTGACTTCCGGGAGGGGCGTTCCACTCTGGCGGCTGGGCCCGAGGAGGCGCAGGCGTTCCTCGATGGCTTGAAGAAGGAATGATTCGGCCATGGCTCGGAAGGCCGTATTCCTGAATGCTGAGTTCTCGGACCGCTTCAGGGAGAGTTACCAGAGGCTGTCGCACGACCGCCAGCGAGGTGTCGATAAGGCGATCGTCTCGCTCATGAAGCAGGAAACCACGCCGGGCATGCGCGTGAAGCCGATACTTCCGGAGAAATACTACAACGAGGCTCGCATCAACGACGGCGACCGGCTCATTCATCGGGTGGAGAACGGAAAGCTGTGGGTAGTCGACGTCGTCACACACGACGACATCGGGCGCTACGGGAAGAAGTTCACCTGAATGGCCCAGCCCGAACAGAAGGCTTCCCCGAGTTCTTGCCGTTTCCCTCTGTGGCTCTGTGTGAGGCCTGCCGTTCAGGATGCCAACGAAAACGCCCGCCCTCTGCAAGCGCAGCGGACGGGCGTTTTCGATAGCGGGGGCGGGATTCGAACCCGCGACCTTCGGGTTATGAGCCCGACGAGCTACCAGGCTGCTCCACCCCGCGACACGGGTGGCGCCAAGCATGCCAGGGAGGCGGTTTGAAGCCGGATACGAGATCCGTTTGGTGACCGTCCCGCGGCTCCGGCGATGTCCCTCAGGACTCCCCCTTCCCCACGATGACCAGCCCCACTGCTTCAAAGGAGTCGGCTCAAACGCTGATCTCCCCGGCCATGCTCAACGAGGACAAATGTATGGGCCGCACGGATTTATGTCAACCCGTGCCGCCGCTACGCCTGTTTCCCCGGGGGAATGCGCCCTGCGCCAGGTGGACGCGAACCCCGAACCTGCGCATCTAGATGAAAATCGCCGCCCCCGTCTTCGTACTCGCCCTGCTCGCATCGTGCTCCCCGCTACCCCGGCCGACGCCGCAGCGGAGTAGCGCCGAACCAGCCGATACCGCGCCGAGCGGCGAGATGGCGGCGATCCGGGCCGCGGCGCACCGGCTGGACGGCGGCGCGCGCGACTACGATCCGTTGCTGGCCATCACCGGCGACGCGTCGTTCGTCCTGCTGGGGGAGGCGACGCACGGCACCGAGGAGTTCTACCGCGAGCGCGCCCGCATCACCCGGCGTCTTGTGGAGGAGCAGGGCTTCACCGCGATGGCCATCGAGGGCGACTGGCCGGATGCGGAGCGCGTCAACCGCTACGTGCGCGGCATGGGGAACGACCGCTCGGCCACGGAGGCGCTCTCCGGCTTCACCCGCTTCCCCGAGTGGATGTGGCCCAACGCGCCCACGCGCGACCTGATCGAATGGCTGCGCGGCTACAACGCCGGCAAGCCCGCCGAGGCGCAGGTGGGGTTCTACGGGATGGACCTGTACAGCCTGACCGAGTCCGTCGACGCCATCGTGCGCACGCTGGAGACGATCGACCCCGTGGCCGCGCGCAGCACGCGCCAGCGCCTTCGCTGCTTCCAGGCGTACCGCGACCGGCCGGAGGCGTACGGCGAGGCGGCGGCGTCCCGCGAGTCCCGGTCGTGCCGCTACGAGGCAGCGGCGCTCCTCACTGATCTGCAGCGGCGCTTCGCGGCGGCGCCGCGGCCCAGCGATCCGGCGCAGGCGGAGGCGCGCTTCTCCGTGCTCCAGAACGCGCGCGTCGTGCAGAGTGCGGAGGAGTACTACCGCATGTCGTTCGTGGGCGGGATCTCGCCGTGGAACCTGCGGGACCGGCACATGGCCGAGCTCCTCGACGCCCTCACGGCGCACCTGCAGGCGGGCGGGCGCACGCCGAAAGTGGTCGCGTGGGCGCACAACACGCACATGGGCGACGCGCGCGTGACCGAGCCGGGTGAGCAGGGGGAGTGGAACGTGGGCCAGCTCATGCGCCAGCGCGTCCACGAGCGCGCGGTGCTGGTGGGCTTCACCACCTACACCGGCACCGTGCTGGCCGCGCGCGAGTGGGGCGGGCGGGCCGAGCTCAGGCCGCTCCGCCCCGCGCTCGCGGGAAGCTACGGCGCGCTCTTCCACGACACCGGAATCGGCGACTTCCTCCTGGTCTTCCGTGGCGACGAGGCGCTGCAATCCGCGCTCGAGAGGCCGCGCCTGGAGCGCGCGGTGGGCGTGCTCTACCTGTCGGAGACG
Organism: Longimicrobium sp.; assembly: GCA_036387335.1. NCBI lineage: Bacteria > Pseudomonadati > Gemmatimonadota > Longimicrobiia > Longimicrobiales > Longimicrobiaceae > Longimicrobium > Longimicrobium sp. The sequence goes on along the minus strand of DASVTZ010000102.1, from coordinate 4,356 downwards.
GAGCGGGCGAGCCACTACTTCCAGGCGTCGCTGTCGCGGCAGTTCGACGCGGTGATCCACATCGACACCACGCATGCGGTGGCCCCATTGATGTGAAAACGAGGCTTCATGCGCCCCTTTGCGCCACCCGCTACATCATTTTGCGCTGTCCGCTTGTTCCGCCGCTGACCTGTCTTGCGCGCAATTCGCGGGCGGCGTAAAATCCCCAGTGTCCTTCCGAGCGTAGTGGACAGAGTGGCCGAGAGGCCTTGGCCGGCGGGGGAGAATCTCCCCGCCGCTATTCGGCGTGGGCTGAAATCCCGGTGCCGGTGCTGCGCGCGTTCCTGGCGGAGCTGGTGCAGGAGATGGGGCTGCGGGAGGCCGGCCGGCTGATCGGGCGCGGGCGGGAGCAGGTGCGCAAGTTCGTGTCGGGGACGATCGAGGCGCCGCACCCGCGCACGCGGGAGAAGCTGGGCAACCTGCTCATCGAGCGGCAGGGGCGCGGCAACCGCGTCGGTGAGTCGCTGGTGAAGACGCCCTCGCCCACGCCGCTCAAGCTGATCCTTCCCAAGGGGCTGGAGCGGGCCACGGGCGACATCCGCGCCATGTTCGCGCTGATCCGCAAGCATCCCGACGCGCCGGAGACGGCCACCGGGGTGGAGCAGTGGCTGCTGCGGCACGTGAAGAGCGAGTACTCGTCCGAGCAGTCGTACCCCGCGCCGAAGCGAGCCGCGCCTGCAAAACGTGCGGCGAAGAAGAAGACCGGGGAGTAGCGCCAGGACTGCAACTGCATGCTCACACAGAGACACAGAGCCACAGAGAGAACCGCAAAGGTTTTCTCTGTGGCTTTCTGTTCCTTCTGTGTTCTCTGTGTGAGGCTTTTTCCGTTGTTTTCTCTGCGTCTCCGCGCCTCCGCGTGAGACCGCTTTTCAAAGTACTGTTCACGGCGCGCGGACCGCTGCATATTGCGCTGGACGGTCGCGGGATGCACTCTCCGTCGTCTCCTCCCCCCTGATCCGCTTGCCCGAATCCATCCAGACTTTCACCGGTACAAACGTGTGACGGAACCTTTCGGGGGCTGGCATCGTTCTAGCTAATCGAGGCACAGAGTAACACAACACCCCGCGACGGCCCGGAAGGCCGCCGCGGGGCCGCGCAAGGCGGAGGACGCGCCAGCCCGGGCGCGCACCGCCGACCCCCATCACCGGGAGAGTTCGTGCGGCGAAACGACCGAAGCGGTGCCCTGCAAAGGGAGCTCGAGCACCGCATCCAGACCGGACGTTGTGTGTACTGCCGGGCCCCCGCGGCCCCGGACCGACCCCTCACCCGCGATCACGTCATCCCCCGTTCCAAGGGCGGGCGCAGACGAGACACCCGCATCATCGTCCCCGCCTGCGCGCGCTGCAACCACCGTCGCGGCTGCCAGGAAGTCGTCCTCTTCCTCCTCGCCCGCCCCCGCCGCATCGCGGCGTTTCTCGACTACCTCCATACACTGCCGCCGGACACCGTCCGCGAGCTGGACCTGCGCGTCTTCGCCGAGCTGTACGCCGCCGTCTGGCTCCTGGGCGACAGCGCCGGCTCCGGCGACGACTGGCGCGAGCGGCTGCGCCACCTGTGCAGCGGCCGCCGCCTTCATCGCCGGCGCTATGCCGCGCGGCGCATCGTCAGCGCCGTGGGCGTGCGGCTGGAGCGGGGGCGCGAGCGTTTGCCCGTGGCCCAGGGTCCGGGCTGCCCCCTCCCCGCGCTCGGCTCCGCCGCCGGCACCGTCCGCGCGACTCTTGAGCAGACGCTGGCCACCCTCGTCGGCGCCCTCTCGGTCCTGTGGGACGTCCCCGCCGAGCGCGTGGCCGAGGAGCTGGATCGCGAGCGGAGCCGCTCCGCCCTGCGCAACAGCGACCCTCTCGTGGTCGGTGAGGACGAAGCGCCCGGCGTCGTGTCGCTGGACGGATGGCGGCGCCAGCGCGGAGGACGCCGCCGCAAGCCGCGCGTGGACCAGCGTGGCGGACGCGGCGCGCGCGGTCGCACCAGGCCACCGCGCGGACGGGCGGCGTAGCTGAGTGGAAGTGAACAGATGGCCTCACACAGAGCCACAGAGGCAACAGAGAGAAAACCAGAAAGGGGTCTTCTGTGCCTTTCCGTTCCCTCTGTGTTCTCTGTGTGATGCTTTTCACGAAACGGCCCGCCCCGGGAGCTCCGGGGCGGGCCGTCGTTCGTGCGGGATGGGTCAGAACCAGCGGCCTTCGTAGCCGCGGCCGCGGTTTTCCGGGTAAAGGTAGTCGTAGCGGGCCCGGTCGCGTTCCCAGCCCACGGGGCGCCCGCCGCCGCGGTAGGTGCTGGATCCGCCCTTGGTCTGGTACGGGCGCTGGTACTGGTTGAAGTCGCCCACGCGCCACTCCATGTCCCCGCCGTACGGGTGGGGGTTGATGGGGTACTCGCCCGGGCGCTGCTCGCGCACGTAGTCCAGGTTGTAGCGGGCGGTCACCCGGTTCACGTGCGGCTGCCAGCCGGCGCGCATGCCGGGGCGGTCGTAGTCGTTGCCGTACGCGTGCACTCCGCGGCGGATGTCCTGCTGTGGGCGCAGGTCGCGCGGGTCCTCGCCGGAGCCGCGCATGTGATCCACGAAGTGCGCCGTCACCCGGCGCCGCTGCGGGCCCGTCGTGTCGTGGAAGCCGCGCAGGCCGTAGTCGTATCCCCGGTCGTAGCGTGCCATCGTTCCCCCTCCTTGCGGTTTGCGCGTCCGCCTCGGGCCGCGTCCTGTATCTCAGTCGCCTCGAAGTGCAATCCGCGTTCCGGCGCGGCCCTTTCCGTGCAACGGCGGCGATCGTACCCCAGTCGAGGAGCCCGCGTTGACGCGACTGAACGAGCTTGCCCGCGAGTACGAGGCGCGCCACTACCCGCCCACCCGCCGCCTGGACCTCCAGAACGAGGGGCCGGAGACGGCGCGCGTGCGGGCGCTGCGCTGGATCCAGACTTTCGCGCACGAGGAGCCCGGCGCCGACCTACTCCTCGTGGTGGAGCGCGGGCGCCGGCACGGGCGCAAGGGGCCGGTGCGGGTGTCGGTGGAAAAGCTGCTGGAGGAGCTACTCGGCCGGCTGGTGGAGTGGTGGCAGCCCTTCGCCGACGGCAGCCTGGCCCTGCGCGTGGCGCGCGATCCGCGCCGCTGGGGTGCGCGCGGGCGGCCCAAAGTGCTGGAGGGGGACGGTCGCACTCCGGAGACGGCGGGCGCCGCCTACGTCCCCGCGGAGGACGACATCCCGGAGGAGATCCTCCCCCTGGCGCGGCGTGTGGCGGAGATGCGGCGCACGCGCGAGGGGCTCGGCGTGTCGCTGCTCGGCGTGGTGATGCGGCAGCTCTGGATCCAGGCCCAGGCCACCGCCATGAGCGAGCGGGTGTCGTTCGAGGACGCGCTCACCCGCATCATGCGCGACGAGGAGCAGCGGCTGTACGAGGACGACTGAAAAGCAATTTCACACAGAGACACGGAGCCACAGAGAGAAAAGCAAATGGCTTTCCTCCGTGGCTTGCAGTTCCCTCTGTGTTCTCTGTGTGAGGCTGTTTCCGCCTACACCGTGCTGCGCAGGCTCTCGTGCGTGAGCACCACCGCTTCGTGCGACCCGGAGCCGAGCAGATCGAGCAGCGAAGTCTGGTCGCGCGTGGCGGAGGGGACTTCGTGGCAGCGGCGGCAGCGCGCCTCGTACGCCTCCTGGCCGCCCACCTGGATGACCGGTGCCTCGTACGGAGCGGGTGAACCGTTCACCAGCCGCTGGTTGCGCGTGGCGGCGTTGCCACAGCGCACGCAGATGGCGTGGAGCTTGTCCACCGTCTCCGCCACGGCGATGAGGCGCGCCATGGGGCCAAAGGGCTCGCCGCGGAAGTCCAGGTCGGTGCCGGCCACGATGATGCGGGCTCCGCGGTCGGCCAGGAGCTGGATGACGTCCACGATCCCGTCGTCCAGGAACTGCACCTCGTCCACGGCGAAGACGCGCGTCTCGGGGTGCGCCTGCTCCAGCACCTGGCGGCTGTCGCGCACGGGGACGGCATCGACGCCGGCGCCGTTGTGCGTGCTGACGCGCGTGACTCCCTGGTAGCGGTCGTCCAGGGCGCTCTTGAAGAGCTGCACGCGGCGCCGGGCGATCAGCGCGCGGCGGACGCGGCGGATCAGCTCCTCGCTCTTGCCGCTGAACATCACTCCGGTTACGACCTCGATCCAGCCGTGGCCGTCGCCGTGGTACAGCGCTACATCTCTCAACGGATGGCTCTTGCGTGGCGGTGCGGGGAAGGCGCCCGCGAGGTCGGTGCGGGCCTACCATTGTAACCGAAGCCGCTCCCCGGCCACAAGCACCCCGCCGCACGCCGTCCCCGTTGTCCACCGCGCGG
>DASVTZ010000101.1 GCA_036387335.1 Longimicrobium sp. | reverse complement strand
CTCCTTCCCCAGCGGCAGCGGACGGATCGCCTTGGCGAGCACGCTGAACGACGTCACGCGCAGCGACACCTCGCCGGTGCGCGTGCGAAAGAGCGTCCCCTCCGCGCCCAGCCAGTCGCTGAGGTCGATCAGGTCGAGGAGCGGGTACGTCTCGGCCAGGTCGTTGACGCGCAGGTAGAGCTGGATGCGCCCCGTCCGGTCCGCGAGGTGGATGAAGGTGCTCTTTCCCATCACCCGCTTCGCCACGACGCGCCCGGCGACGCGCACGGGCTCCGCGGGCCCGTCGCCCCTGCTTCCCTGCCCTTCCCAGGCCTCGAACAGCGCGCGCGCAGCGGTGGCGGAGTGCGTGGGATCGTAGCCGTATGCGAACGGCTCCACCCCCCGCTCGCGCAGGGCATGGAGCTTTTCCGTCCGCTCGGCGACGATGCGCTCGCCGCCTTCCGGCGTGGCTACCGGCTCGCTCATAGCTGCTTCTCTCCCCCGAACTCCCGCAGGTACGCGTTGATGAACGGGTCCACGTCGCCGTCCATCACCTTGGCCACGTCCGGCAGCTTGAGCTCCGTGCGGTGGTCGTTGACCATGGTGTAGGGCTGGAAGACGTAGGAGCGGATCTGGCTTCCGAAGCCGATGTCCGTCTTGGTGGACTCCAGCTTGGCCTTCTCCTTCTCCTGCGCCTCGAGCGCGGCCTGGTAGAGCCGGGCCTTGAGCATCTTCATGGCGGTCGCGCGGTTCTTGTGCTGCGACCGCTCCTGCTGGCACTCCACCACGATGCCGCTGGGAAGGTGCCGCAGCCGCACCGCGGACGACGTCTTGTTGACGTGCTGCCCGCCGGCCCCGGACGCGCGGAAGACGTCCATCTCGATGTCCTCCTCGCGCACCTCGATCTCGATGGTGTCGTCGACCGACGGGTACACGAAGACGGAGGCGAACGAGGTGTGGCGCCGCGCCTGGCTATCGAAGGGCGAGATGCGCACCAGGCGGTGCACGCCGCGCTCGGCGCGCAGGTAGCCGTACGCGTACTCGCCGCGCACCTCCAGCGTGGCGCTCTTGATCCCCGCCTCCTCGCCCTCCTGCTGGTCCAGGAGCTCCACGTCGAAGCCGTGGCGCTCGGCCCAGCGGGTGTACATGCGCAGGAGCATCTCCGCCCAGTCCTGTGACTCGGTGCCTCCGGCGCCGGACTGCAGCGTCACCAGGGCATCGCGGTGGTCGTCCGGCCCCTGGAGCATGTTGCGCAGCTCCAGGCTGGCCAGCTCGCTGCCGATCCGCTCGATCTCGGCGGTGACCTCCGCCAGCATCCCCGGATCCTCTTCCACCTCCAGCAGGTCCAGCATCTCGGCGGCGTCGGCCGCGCGGGCGGTGAGGCCGGCCCACGGCGCCACCCACTGCTTGACCTTGTTGGCCTCGTCGATCACCTCGCGCGCCTTCGCCTGGTCGTTCCAGAACGAAGGATCCCCCATGCGGGCTTCGAGGCCGTTCAGCTTCTCCTGCTTGGCAGGGATGTCAAAGAAACCCCCTTAGCTCTTCGAGCCGGTCGCGGTGTGCGCCGAGGGCGGTACGCAGCTCTTCCATCGTCGTCTTCCCCTGTCTGACAGCAACGACAAGGGCCGTCCGGCTGGGACGGCCCAGGTTCGCGGTATTCGCGTTCCCGAAATATAACCGGCGGGGTGCGTCCCTGCCAGCACTGCAACTGCATTGCTGTTCAGAACACGGGCTGACCCTTGGCGAGGATCTCGTTGAGCGCTTCGCGGAAGTGGGGCGTGCCGCGCGAGATCTCGGGGCCCACCTGCGCCACGTACTCCTCCCAGCTCTTCTTGATCTCCTCCATGAACTCGCGCTTCAGCGTGCCGTTCGCCAGGGCCTGGTCGCGGCGCTCCGGGTGGTACGTCACGATGTCCGACACGAGCGCCCTCGCCAGCCGCCGCGCCTTTGCGCCTGGGTCGTTCGCGCCGAATGGGTTCGGGCGAGCGGTGGGCGCGGGCGCAGGTGCCGGCGCGGGCGCGGGAGCCGGCGGTGGCGGGGGCGGAGGAGCCGGAGCGGGCGCTGCTACGGGAGCAGGCGCGGCGACGGGGGCGGGCTCAGGCGCGGCGCCGGCGATCTCGAAGACGTTGCGGCAGATGGAGCAGCGAGCGCGCACCCCGCCCGCCGGCACCTTGGCCGGATCGACGCGGAAGATCGTGTTGCAGTGCGTACACTGGGCGTTCATGGATACCCGCTTGAGAGGTTCGGCAGTGAGCCGCTATTCCGAGCGGCGGTCGACCACGTAGATGGAGCCGGAGAAGGTCTTGGCGTACGCCTTCATCTCCGTGGCCAGCTCGCTGATCTGCGCCGTGTGCGTGAAGTTGCGGTGCTCGTTCGTCACCACGCCGATCGAGAGCGTCATCAGCGGCACCTGGTGCTCGCCGCCGCGGCGGTCCTTGCCAAGGAAGAAGCCGCGCGCGCGGTCCTCCTCGGTGTACTGCAGGTCGATCAGCTCGCTGAACACCGAGAGCACCTCCTCGCAACAGACGCGGAAGTCCGCCAGAGAGGCGATGAAGATGAAGTCGTCGCCGCCGATGTGCCCCACGAAGGCGCCCGGCGAGCGCGCCCGCACCACCTCGCGCAGGATCCGCGAGAGGATCAGGATCACCCGGTCGCCGTGGTTGTAGCCGTAGCGGTCGTTGAACTCCTTGAAGTGGTCGAGGTCCGCGTAGCACACCGCGAACTTTTCGCCCGACGCCAGCCGCTCCGCGATGTCGCGCTCGATCTGCACCGTCCCGGGCAGGAGCGTGGTGGGGTGCACCCCCACGTCGCGGTCGGCGCGGTGCAGCGCCATGGCCAGCCGCAGCTCGCACTCGCGCGCGGAGAGGCCCGGATTCAGCACCTCGTCCGCCCCCGCCTCCAGCGCCCGCGACGCGGTCTCCTCGTCCGCCGCATCGGAGGCCACGTACATGATGACGGGGAGCACGGAGGTGAACACCTCGCGCTTGATCCCCCGGCACAGCTCGAGCGCCTCGTCCGCCGGCTCGGAGCCGTCCACGATGAGTGCTACGGCGTGGCTGTGCGACGCGCGCTGCTCCAGCTCGGTGGGCGAGTGGACCTCGATCAGCCCGTACTCCCGCGCCGTCGCGAACTCGCGGACCAGGTCGGGCGTGGCCCGGCCGTGCGGCGAGTAGTGCAGCAGTACGCGTGGAAGCATGCCGGGAGATCAGGCGCGGAGGGAGGAGGGGGCGTGCGGGCGGATTGTAGCCGGGGCCGGGCGCGGTGTCAAACGGCGGCGCCTCAGCGCGCGGGCTGCGCGTCCAGCGAAGTGGCCTCGTCGATCAGCATGATGGGGATGTTGTCGCGCACCTCGAAGCGCAGCCGGTCGCGCTCGCACACCAGCGACTCGGGGCTCTGCTCGTAGCGGAGCTCGCCCTTGCACTTCGGGCAGACCAGCATCTCCAGCAGCCACGGCTCGATCACGATCTCTGCTCCGCGTCCGGAAGTTTGAACCCGAGGCGCTGCAGCGTCACGGGGTCCTTGCGCCAGCGGGGGAGGACCTTGACCCACAGGTCCAGGTACACGGGCGCGCCCACGAACTCCTCGATCTTCTCCCGCGAGACCTGGCCCAGCTTCTTGATCGCCTGCCCGCCGCTCCCCACCACGATGGCCTTCTGCGAAGCGCGTTCCACGAACACCACCGCGCGGATGTACAGCGGCGACCCGCTCTCGCGGAACTCCTCCACCTTGGTGGCGACGCTGTACGGCACCTCCTGCGAGTACAGCTCGAAGACCGACTCGCGGATCAGCTCCGCCACGAAGAACCTTACCGGCTGCGAAGAGACGTCCTCCTCCGGATAGAGGAACTCGGATACGGGCAGGCGGCGCGCGATCTCGGCCCGCAGCGTCTCCGTCCCCTCCCCCGTCACGGCGGAAACCTCGATGGGCTCCACCTTGAACCTCTCGCGGCTCCACTCGCGCACCCTCTCGCGCTGCGACGCGGCCGCCACGTCCACCTTGTTGCTCACCACCAGCAGCCGCGGCGCGCGGTCCAGCAGCTCCATCACGTCCTCCCCGAACTCGGGTACGCCGGCGGAGGCGTCGATCAGCAGGAGCACCACGTCCGAATCGCCGATCACGTCCAGGGCGATGTGCATCATCGCGCGGTGCAGCAGGTAGCGCGGGTCCACGAGCCCGGGCGTATCGACGAACACCATCTGCACGCCGTCGCGCGAGTCGATCCCCAGCACCCGCTCGCGCGTCGTCTGCGCGAACGGCGTGACGATGCTGAGCTTCTGCTCGACGAGCCGGTTCATCAGCGACGACTTGCCGACGTTGGGAAAGCCCACCAGCGCCACCAGCCCGGCGCGGGTCTCCACGGTCGTTTCGGTATCGGTCATGTGCGGAAGCTAGTGGGCACCCGCGGGCGCTGCAACTGCATGGCCTCACGCGAAGGCGCAAAGACGCAAAGGAGCACGCGAAGGTCTTTCTTTGCGTCTTCGCGGCTTTGCGTGAGACTGCTGTTGGGATGCACGTGCACGAACAGAAGCCCCCCGACGCTCACGGATGAGCATCGGGGGGCTTGAATGTGTAGGCCGGCGGCGCCGTACTCTCCCACCGGGTGGCCCCGGCAGTACCATCCGCGCGAGTGGGGCTTAACTTCCGAGTTCGGGATGGGATCGGGTGATCCCCCACGCCATGGCCACCGGCCGTACATGTAGCATCGGGATGGGAAGGGTAGGTCGGTCAGGTCAGACCGGATGCTGCGTCGTTCGTGCCGCCTGGTGTCAGCGGACTTCTGTCGTACTTGGGGCCGGCCATGCAAATGGACCGGCCAAGCCACACGGGCCCTTAGTACGGCTCGGCTTTGACGCTCGCGCGTCCTGCACCTGCCGCCTATCCACGTGGTGGTCTCCCACGGCCCTTCAGGAGGCCCAAGGCCTCGGGAA
>DASVTZ010000100.1 GCA_036387335.1 Longimicrobium sp. | reverse complement strand
ACCCGCTCTACGCCCCGTACGCGGCCGATTACCTTTGGGAGGAGGGCGCGGAAGCGGGCTCGTAATGCGTCACTGCGCGCGCGCCGAGCTCCCCGGGCGGTTGACACGAACGCCCCGGTCCTGCGATGATGCCAGTGCAAGACGGGCGTTTTCGTGGATTTCCCCGCGTCCGACCCGTCGTCTCCGCGCATGAAGATCATCGTCACCGTCCACCAGTTCCTCCCCGATTACTCAGCCGGCACAGAGGTAATCGCACTCGGTATCGCGAGGGAGCTACAGGCGCGCGGCCACGAGGTGGTGGTGGTGACCGGCTACCCCGACCCGCGCCCGCTGCGCGACGAGGAGCGCTTCGACTGCTACACGTACGAAGGTCTGCGGGTGGAGCGCTTCCGCCACTCGCCGGATCCAATGGGCGACCAGAGCGTGGTGACGGAGCTCGCGTACGACAACCACCTCTTCGCGCGCGCCTTCGACCGGCTGCTGGCCGAGGTGGAGCCGGACGTTGTCCACTTCGTCCACCTGGCGAGGCTCTCCGCGGCGCTGATCGGGCCGTGCGTGGAGCGCGGCATCCCGACCGTCTTCACCGCGACGGACTTCTGGCCGGTGTGCCCGTACAGCCAGTTGCGGCTGGGCGGCAACGAGCTGTGCGCGGGGCCCGGCGAGTCGGGGATCAACTGCATCCGCCACGTCGCGGCGAACGTGGACAGCCACCCCGTTTCGCTCCCCGGGATCGTGGCGCGCGCCCCCAACTGGATGATCGGGCTGGGGGTGAAGGCCGCCACCGGCTCGCGCCTCGTCGCGGGGCGGAGGTTCGTCGCCGAGACCAGGGCGCTGGTGGCGCGGCAGCCCTTTCTGCGCCGCGAGCTGAACCGGATCGACCGGGTGCTCGCCCCGTCGCGGCTGATGGAGAGAACGCTGGTGGAGGGCGGGATCGATGCGGAGCGGGTGTCGTACCTCCCGTACGGCATCGACGTGGCCGGCGACGCGCAGCAGGCGGAGCGGGGGAGGGAGCGCGTGCTGCGGCTGGGCTTCATCGGCAGCGTGGCCGAGCACAAGGGCGTGGACGTGGCAGTGGATGCGCTCCGGCTGCTCCCGCCGGCACTCCCCGTGGAGCTGAGCATCCACGGGGAGGCCGGGACGAACGCGGCATCTCAGGCCTACCATGCGCACATACGGGCGCTGGCCCAGGGCGATCCGCGCATCCGGCTCTGTCCGCCGTTCCCCAATCGCGAGGTGCGGCGCGTGCTCGCCTCGATGGATGCGCTGGTGGTGCCCTCGGTCTGGCCCGAGAACACGCCGCTGGTGGTGTACGAGGCGTTCGCGGTGGGGTGCCCGGTCATCGGCTCGGACGTGGAAGGGATCGCCGAAGTCGTGGGGCACGAGGTCAACGGCCTCCTCTTCGCCCCCGGCGACAGCTCGGGGCTGGCGGCGGCGATCCGGCGGCTGGCGGAGAACCGGGCGCTTCTGCGCACCCTTGCCGCGCGCACAAGCCCGCCGCTCTCCGTGGCGGCGCACGTCTCGCGGCTGGAGGCGATCTACGGCGAGCTGGCGGCCCGCGCGGTCGGCGCCCGAACGAGCGAGGCGCATGCTGGTCTCGGTTGACGCGGCCCAGCCCCGCCCGGCCATCACCCTGCCGGACCGGGCGTGCATCCGCGAGCTCTGGGACTGGCGGGGGCTGTGGCTCACCTTTCTGCGCCGCGACCTGCAGCAGCGCTACCGGCGCAGCGTGCTCGCCTTCGCCTGGATCGTGCTGCAGCCCGTCGCCGGAATGCTGGTGTTCGGCGCCGTCTTCGGGCGCATCGGCCGCATCGGCGCGGACGGGGTGCCGTACCGCCTCTTCATCGTCGTAGGCCTGACGTTCTGGATCTTTGCGCGCGGCGCGCTCACGGCCAGCGCCGGGAGCGTGGTGGCGCAGAGCAGCCTGGTGACGCGGGTGTACTTTCCGCGGCTCCTCCTTCCCCTCGCGGCGATCGCGGGGCGGCTGATCGACTTCGGGCTGGGGCTGGGCGTGGTGCTGGCGGTGCTCGCGGCATTCGGGCGGGTGCCCGGGCGGGGGGTCTGGCTGGCCTTGCCCGCGCTGGCGGTGGCGCTCGTGCTGGTGACCGGCCTCGCGATGGCAACGGCCGCCGCCAACGTCCGCTTCCGGCAGGTGAGCGCGGGGCTCCCCGCCGTCATGCAGCTCTGGATGTTCCTGTCGCCCGTCATCTACCCGGCCTCCCTGGTGCCGCCGGAGTGGCGGGGATGGTACCGCCTCAACCCGATGGTGGGAATCCTGGAGGCGTTCCGCGCCGCGATGCTGGGCCAGCCGGCCTCCCTGAGCGAGCTCGCCTACCCGGCGCTGGCCGCGGTCGCGATCTTTACGGTTGGATTCTCGATCTTCCGCTGGATGGAAGACGAGTTCTCGGACCGCCTGTGAGGAGCGCCGCGCGTGCCTGAACCGGCCATCCAGGTAGAGGATCTGGGCAAGGTGTACCCCGTTCCGGCCCCCGAAAGCGGCTGGATCGGCCGGCTCGCGGGGACGCAGCCGCGCCCGGAACCGCGCTGGGCGCTGCGCGGCGTGGGCTTCACGGTGATGCCCGGCGAGTCGCTGGGCATCCTGGGGCACAACGGGGCGGGGAAGAGCACCCTGCTCAAGATCCTGGCGCGCGTGACGCGGCCCACCACGGGGCGCTTCCAGCTTCGCGGGCGGCTGGCGGCGCTCCTGGAGCTGCAGGCCGGGTTCAACCCGGAGTGGACGGGGCGCGAGAACGTCTACGGCAAGGGTGCCACCATGCGCGCCGTACGCGCCGAGATCCGCCGCCGCTTTGACAACATCGTCGCCTTCGCGGAGCTGGAGGACTCCATCGACCTGCCCATCCGCAGCTACTCCAGCGGGATGCGCACGCGGCTGGCGCTCTCGACCGTGCTGCACCTGGAGTCGGACATCCTGATCGTGGACGAGGCGCTGGCGGGCGGCGACCACCACTTCCAGCAGCGGTGCCGCCGCAGGCTCACCGACATCCGCGATCGCGGGACCGCGCTCCTGCTCGTCTCGCACCGCGCCTCCACGGTGGCGGCGTGCTGCCAGCGTGCCATCACCCTGGACGGCGGCGTCGTGGTGGCGGAGGGGACGGTGGAGGAGGCGCTCAACGCGTACCACCTGCGCCGCCCCGACCCGGCTTCCGCACGCGGGCGGCGCGGGCTGGGCGCCGCGGAGCCGCTCACCGCGCACCGCTCGGCTCCGAGCGCGGACGGCACGGCCGCGGTGCGCATCGGCGGGCTGCGCGTGTGCGGCGAGGACGGGCGGACGGCCGCGGTGGCGGGCGTGGGCTCCACCGTAGGCATCGAGATCACCTACGAGGTGCCGGCGGGCGGCGCGGAGGTGGTGGCGGCGCTCTGGTTCCAGGACGACACGGGGTCGTGCACCTTTTTCGTGGCGGAGGATGGCGCGGAGTGGCGCGGCCGCACGCGTCCCGCCGGCACGTACCGCTCCACCGCCTGGCTCCCTCCGCACCTCCTGGCGCCCGGACGGCTGCGGGTGGGCGCGCGGTTGTGGGCGCGTGCGGACGGCGCGGGGCCGGAGTCCGGAAGCGTCGCCGAGCTGCACCCCTCCGAGGGCGTGGGCTTCGAGGTCCTGGAGGGGCTCGCGTCCGCCGGCGGGTTCCCCGAGCCGCTGGCCGGCGTGGTGCGGCCGTCGGTGCCGTGGACCACCCGGTTCCAGCCGCCGGAGACCGGTGCAGCCACACCCGGCGGGCGCCCTTCTCCGGACGGGCGAGCCGCCGCGTACCCGGGGCGGGAGTGACCGCCCTGATGAACCCGATAAGATGACCGAATCGAGCCATACGCGGCGCCCGGCCACGGTCCGCGTCCGCGGGGCCCTGGCCGAGCGGCTGCGGCGCGTCGCCGAGCTGGCTGGGGCGGAGCCGTCGCTGGACGACCTGCACCTGGTCCTCACCATCCCCAAGACCGGCACGTACACGCTGCTGGAGCTCGTCCAGAGCCTGGGGCTGCGGGCGGACGTTCGCGGCACCAACCACCAGCTCTGCTCGCGCCGCCCCGCGGAAAGCTGGGAGCGCGATCCGCGGGCGCGCGCCTTCATGGTGAACGCCGCATGGGAGCGCGGGCGCGTGAACGAGCGCTGGGCGATCCACCACCACCTGCGGCGGAGGGCTCCCGCCGCCGGCTGCGCTCCGCCGCGCAAGGTGCACGTGATCTCCGCCACGCGCGAGCCGGTGAGCCAGCGCCTGTCGGGAGCGTTCTTCAGCGCGCGCGAGAACCGGGAGCCCATGGACGCGGAGTCAGCGCTGGCGCGGCTCATGGAACGGACGCCGCTGAGATCGGGATGGCTGAGCGGCGCGCGCTGGTGGGAGCTGGATGCCTGGTTCGACCGCAACGTGAAGGAGACGATGGGAATCGACGTCTTCGCCGAGCCGTTCGACCGTGAGCGCGGGTGGCAAATCTACGAGGGTGAGGACGCGCGGCTCCTGCTGGTCCGCCAGGAGAGCTTCGCCCGGCTTCCCGAGGCGGTGAGCGCCTTCTACGGGCTCCCCGCCCCCGCCGCCGTTCCGCACGCCAACGCGGGCGAGCACCACGCCTATCGCGGCAGCTATCGCGAGGCCCGGGAGAAGCTGCGGGTGCCGGCGTCGCTCCTGGACACGGTGTACTCGGGCCGCTACGCGCGCCACTTCTATTCAGACACAGAGCTGCAGGCGTTCAGACGCCGCTGGGAGGAGCGATGATGAGCCTTGTGCGCCGTGCCGCACGCCGGGCGCGCCGGGTGCCGAGGGGGCTGGTCCTCCGCGCCGCGCGCGCCGGCATCCGCGTACTCTCCGGCCCGGACGAGGCGCGGCCGCCGATGATCGAGGACCTTCACCTGGTGCTGTCGCCGAACCGGGTGGGGTCCAACACCCTGTGGAACGTCCTGCGGCAGCTTCCGGTGGAGGGCGCGTTCCACAAGGCGCACTCGGTGTGCGGTCCCGAGCTGCCGGGGTGGGAGGAGTGCCCCTTCCCCAAGTGGGAGCTGGTGCAGATGAACGAGTCGGACGGCAAGACGTGGGAGCGGGTGCTGCTGCACCGCCGCCTCATGGCCCGCGCCGCCGTCGCCGGGGGCAGGCCCCCGCGCAAGATCCGCGTGATGAGCGCCGTGCGCGAGCCGGTGGCGCAGTGGATCTCCGCGCTCTTCTACTCCGCGCAGCGCTACCCCGAGGCGCTGGATCCCGCCTCCCTCACCGTGGAAACGGTGACGCGCTACCTCACCGGCGAGCTTCACATCGTCTACCCCTGGCTGGAGGGCGGCGAGTGGTGGGAGCACGACGCGTGGATCCGCCGCGAGCTGGGGGAGCGCATGGGGCTCGACGTGTTCGGCGCTCCCTTTGATCGCGGGCGCGGCTGGCAGCTCTACGAGGGGCGCGATGCGCGGCTGCTGATCATCCGCCAGGAAAGCATGGGGCGCATCCAGGAAGCCGTCGGCGAGTTCTACGGGCTCCCCGCGGCCAGCGTCCCGGCGGTGCGGGAGAACGACAGCGGCAGCTTTCCGTACCACGAGCAGTACCTGAGCGTCCGCGCGCAGATCCGCCTCCCCGAGCCGCTCCTCGATCGCATCTACTCGACGGAGCTGGTGCGGCACTTCTACACGCCCGCCGAGATCGCGGGGTTCAAGGCGCGGTGGAGCGGGCGCGGTGCCTGATTCGATGACCGATCGAGCGGGCGGCATTCGCGGCGCGCTGGCCGGAGGGCTGCAGCGGCTGGCGGAGCGGGTGGGAAGGGAGCCGGCGCTGGACGACCTGCACCTGGTGCACACCATCCCCAAGACCGGCACGTACACCCTGCTGGAGTTCATCCAGAACCTGGGGCTGCGGGCGGAGATCCGCGGCACGAACCACCAGCTGGGCCTGCGGCGCTCCGCGGAGGCGTGGGAACGCGACCGCCGGTCGCGCGGCTTCCTGGCCGGCGCCGGCTGGGACCGCGGGCGGATGAACGAGCGATGGGCGGTGCACCTGCACCTGCGCGCCGCCGCCCGCGACGCCGGCTTCGTTCCGCCCCGCAAGGCGCACGTGATCTCGTCGACGCGCGAACCGGTGGGGCGGCGCCTCTCGGGGGCGTTCTTCCGATCCCGCAAGAGCACCGAGCCCGTAGCCTTCGAGGCGGCGCTGGCGCGGCTGCTGGACGAAAAGCCGGCCGCGCGCGGACTCATGGCCGGCGCCCACTGGTGGGAGCTCGACGCGTGGTTCGACGCGAACGTGAAGGAGACGATGGGGATCGACATCTTCGCCGAGCCCTTCGACCAGGCGCGCGGCTGGCAGATCTACGAGGGGGAGGAGGCGCGGCTCCTGCTGATCCGGCAGGAGAGCTTCGCGCGGCTCCCCGAGGCGGTGAGCGCCTTCTACGGGCTCCGCGTGCGCCCCGCCGCCATCCCGCACGCCAACGCCGGGGAGCAGCACGCCTATCGCGGCAGCTATCGCGAGGCCAAGGAGAAGATCCGCGTTCCGGCCTCCGTGCTGGACACGGTGTACTCGGCCCGCTACACGCGCCACTTCTATTCGCCCGACGAGATCCGCGGCTTCAAGGAGCGGTGGGGCGAGCCCGCACCGTGAAGCGCCGCCGCGCCCCTGAAACGGGCGCGGGGGGTTGCTCCAGCCCCGCCGATTGGCGACGTTGGGTCGTGGGCGCAGTGCACCCCGCCGCTCCCCGCCCGACCCGCCCAGAGGACGCATGACCCCCGCACCGGAAGCCGAAGCGCTCGCGCCCGCCCAGGACGTGCCGCGCCTCCACCGCCCCAGCCACCTGGACGCGCTGGAGTCCGAAGCCGTCTACGTGCTGCGCGAGGCGGCGGCGGAGTTCGAGCGCCCCGTCCTCCTCTTCTCCGGCGGCAAGGACTCCACGGTGCTGGTGCGGCTGGCCCAGAAGGCGTTCTGGCCCGGCCCCATCCCGTTCCCCCTGCTGCACGTGGACACGGGGCACAACTTCCCCGAAGCCATCGAGCTGCGCGACCGGCGCGCGGCCGAGCTCGGCGTCGAGCTGATCGTCGCCTCCGT
>DASVTZ010000099.1 GCA_036387335.1 Longimicrobium sp. | reverse complement strand
GCGCCGCGAGCGCGAGGAGCGCCAGTGCAGCGGTGAGGGATCGCATCCAGGGAAGCTCCGGCCAGGGGGCGTTACGGCCACGGATGGGGAGGCGCTGCACCGTCCGCGCCACCGCGAACGTCTGTAACGCACCACGACGCTCCGGTTTGACGCGGGGGTTCCGCGATTGCGCGTGCCGGGCCGTGGTGGTAGCCTGTCCGGTCACTTCAATCCTACTTTCGACAAAGATCTCCCAATGAGCGCACCTCGCTTCACCCCGCCCGCCGCGGTCACGGAGCGCACCCGGCGGCTCCGCAAGATCTGGCGCGCGATGACCCCCGACGAGCGCGTCCTCGCCATTCGCGCGGCGTCCGGGCCGGACCGAGGCGCCGGCTTCACACAGGCCCTGCGCGGACACCTGGCGCAGGTGCTGAAGGTGCGGGCCGCCACCGCGCAGAGCTGGGGCATTCCGCAGATCGCCGAGGCCACGCTGCGGGCGCCGCTCAGCGAGGACATCATCGTCGACCTGCTGATGGCGTTCCACCTGAAGGAGCGCGTCCCGCTCCTTTCGGCCTTCCTGGATGCGGCGGGTATCCCGCACACGGACGGCGTCACCGAGCAGGATGCCGAGGTGAACCTGGACGAGGCGCAGCTCAACGCCGCGGCCGACGCGGTGATGGCGAACTTTCCCGAGCACCAGTGCCAGGTGTACTTCGCCACGCTGATCGCGCTGGAAGGCGGCGCGTGGAAATCGCTCGAGCCCCGGCTGGACGAGTCGCTTCGGCCCTGAACGACAGCGGCCTCACCCAGAGACACGGAGGGGTACGGGAAGGGGAACGGAGAGGGCTCGCGCCCGCGGGCTGTCGCGTTCCTGGGACGGCGATTTCCCAGGCGTGAACACCGCGCTCGCCTGGTGGCAACGTAAGCTGCTGGGGCGCAAGCGGTTGCGTTCTCCCGGCCGGGGCACGGGTGTCGCTTTGAGGGCGCGCGTGACCCGCGGACTTCCACCTCGCCACCGGCCCCATCATGGACGCGTTCCTCCAGGACCTGCGCTTCGCCATCCGATCGCTGCGCCGCGCGCCCGCGTTCGCCCTGGCCGCCGTGGTGACGCTGGCGCTGGGGATCGGCGCGAACACCGCCGTCTTCTCGCTGACCAATGCCGTCTTCCTGCGCCCGCTCCCCGCGGAGCGCCCGCACGAGCTGGTGCGCTTGCTGGCGAACGAGCGCGGGGCGCCCGGGGCATCCAACCCGCTGTCGTACCCGGACTACCTGGAAGTCGCCGCGCTGCGGGGAGTGTTCGCCGGCGTTGCCGCATCCGGCCGTGCAGAGGTGGAGCGTGGCAGCGGCGCTCCCACGCGCGGGCAGCTGGTGAGCGGCAACTACTTCGCGGTGCTGGGCGTGCGGCCGGCGGTCGGGCGCGCTCTCCTGCCCTCCGACGACGTGGCCGGAGCGAAGCCGGTGGCGGTCGTCTCGCACGACCTGTGGATGCGCGAGCTGGGGGGCGGCCGCGACGTGGTCGGCTCCGAGCTGAGGCTCAACGGCCAGGCGTTCACCGTGGTGGGGGTGGCGCCCGCGGTCTTCCGCGGCACCGACGTCGAGATCGCGCCGGACGTGTGGCTGCCGCTGGCGCAGCAGCCGATCCTGCGCGGCGCGGCGCCCGGGGCCGCGTCGCTCCTGACCGAGCGCGGCTCCCACTGGCTCTTCCCCATCGCCCGACTGGCGCCCGGCGTTACGCGCGACCAGGCGACCAGCGCGCTGCGGGTGCTCTCCGCCCGCCTCGGAGCGGCGTACCCGGAGACGAACCGGGAGGTGCGCTTTCGCGCGATCCCGGGCGGCACGCTGGTGAGCGCCGCGTCGTCGCCGGAGGTGCTCGTCGTCTTCATCCTGTTGTCCGTGGTGGTGGCGGCGGTGCTCGCCATCGCCTGCGCCAACGTGGCCAACCTCCTCCTTGCGCGCGCCGCGTCGCGCCGGCGCGAGATCGCCATCCGGGTGTCGGTCGGTGCATCGCGCGGGAGGCTGGTGCGGCAGCTTCTGACCGAGAGCGTGCTCCTGGCGCTCCTGGGCGGGGCGGCGGGGCTGGTGCTCGCGCGTGCGGCGTCGCGCCTCTTCCGCCTGCTGGAGCTCCCTCCCACGCTCGACTTCTCCACGGACGGGCGGGTGCTGGCCCATTCGCTGGCCATGTCGCTCGCCACGGGCATCCTCTTCGGCCTGGCACCCGCGCTCGCCGCCGCGCGCGGTGACACGCAGGCCGCGCTGCGCGACGGGGGCGCCGGCACGGGGCGGTCGCCATCGCGGCTGCGCGGCGCGCTGACGGTGGCGCAGGTGGCGCTCTCGCTCGCGCTGCTGGTGATGGCCGGGCTCCTCCTGCGCTCGGTGTGGGCGCTGCAGGCCGCACCCACGCCGTACGACGAATCGCGCATCGCCACGGCTCACGTCGAGATGCGGATGCCGGAAGGCGACACGGCGGCGGCGCGGGCGGCGCTGCTGCGGCTCCTGGACGCGGTCCGCCGCACGCCGGGGGTGGAGGCCGCCGCCTTCACGCAGCTCGTGCCGATGGGGGACAGCCGCGTGGAGGAGCCGTTCACCGTCGCCGGTAGCTCGCGCATGCTGGACGTGAACGTGGTGTCGGATGACTTCTTCGCCACCCTGGGGATGCGCGCATCGGCCGGGCGCACCTTTGAGCCGCGGGACCGTGCGGGCGGTGTGCCCGTCGCGGTGGTGAGCCGCTCGCTCGCACGCTCGCTCTGGCCGGGGCAGAACCCCATCGGCAAGCGGCTGCGAGCGGAGCGGGAGGGGCGCGGCGTGGTGGAGGTGGTGGGTGTTGTCGATGACGTGAACTACGCGCGCCACGCCGGCATCCGGCCCATGGTCTACCTGCCGTGGGAGCAGTCGGTCGACGTGGGCGTGGCGCTCCAGATTCGCGCGCGCGGCGATGCGGCGCCCGTCGTGGAGCCGGTGCGCCGCGCGGCGCGGGTGGCTGGGGTGGAGCTCCTCGCCGCGCGCACCCTGTCGCAGATGCGCCGCGACGCGGCGTTCCCGCAGCGGCTCACCGGGACGCTCCTCTCCATCTTCGGCGCGGTGGCGCTGGCGCTGGCGGCGGTGGGCGTGTACGGGGTGGTGGCGTACGGCGTGGCGCAGCGCACCCGCGAAATCGGCGTGCGCATCGCCCTCGGCGCCCGCCCTCGCGACGTGAGGACGATGGTGGTCGCGAGCGGTGCGCGGCTGGCGGCGATCGGCGTGGTGGTGGGGATCGCGATCGCACTGGGCGCTTCGCGGCTCCTATCCACCCTGCTGTTCGGCGTGGGCGCGGCCGATCCGCTCACATACGGCGGCGTGGCCGCGCTCCTGCTGGGCATGACGCTGCTCGCCACCTGGATTCCCGCCCGCCGCGCGAGCCGCGTGGATCCGATGGTGGCGCTGAGGTCCGAGTAGCGCAGGGTCCGGCGGGTCTCACGCGGAGGCGCGGAGACGCAGAGAAAGGAAAAAAGAAAGAGCGACGGGCTCACGCAGAGGCACAGAGCCACAGAGAGTTGTTCTCTTCCGCGTCTCCGCGTCTCCGCGTGAGATTGCAGTTCGCCGTCACCCGCCCGGCTCTTCAGCCACGCCGCGGTAGCCGAGCGCGAATACGATCGCCACGAGCGCGATGAGGAGGACGCCGTACGCCGCGGCGCCGCCGAAGTCGAAGGCGCGGAGCTGCGAGAGCATCTCGACCGCGATGGGGCGCGTGCGGTGGGTGTAGAGGAGGATGGATGCCACGAACTCGCCCAGCGCGGTGACGAAGGCGAGCAGTGCGCCGGCCGCAATCCCAGGAAGGACGCGCGGCAGCACGACGCGGCGTAGGGCGGTGGCGCGCGATGCGCCGAGCGATGCGGCGGCTTCTTCGAGCGCGGGATCGAGCTGGCGAAAGGAGCCGAGCGCCGCGCGCGTCACCAGCGGGATGTTGCGGACGAAGTAGGCGAGCGGCAGTATGGCGAACGTCCCCACGAGCACGAACTGGCCGGTGAGCGGGCGGTGCACGCTGAAGGTGGAGGCCAGCGCCACCGCCAGCACCGTCCCCGGGAGCGCCCAGGGCAGCGTCACCAGCGCCGAAACGAGCCAGCGGCTGCGGGCGCGCGAACGGGCCAGGTAGTAGCCGGCGGCCATCGCGAACACCACGTTGGCGAAGGTGGCCGCCGTCGCCATCGCCAGGGAGTTTAGGACGGGGCGGAGGCGCTGCGGATCGGTGAAGAGCGCGCCGTACGCGGCGGGCGAGTAGACGGGCGGGAGCGTCTCGATCGTCCACGTTCCCTCGGGTACGAAGGAGACGAGGAGCACGGTGGCGTGCGGGAGGAGGAGGAATCCGACCAGCGCCGAACCGAGCAGCGTGATCCCCCATCCGCCGCGCCCGCGCGCGGCCGGCGCGGCGCCCAAGCCCTTGGACGCGCCGGTGTACTCGCGCGCCGCCTCCCACCGCTGCAGCATCACCAGGAAGAGGAGCGACGCCGCGGCCAGCACCACCGCCTCCACCGCCACCAGCCCCGCCTCGCCGTTTAGCTTGCTGGCGTAGAGCTGCGTGGTGAGCACGCGGAAGCCCCCGCCGAAGACGTACGGCGCGCTGAACGATCCCATCGACGTCATGAACACCAGCAGCGCCGCCCCGCCGATCGCCGGCGCCAGCATGGGGAGGGTCACGCGCCGCATCGTCGTCCACCGCCCCGCCCCCAGCGCCGCGGCGGCCTCCGCGTAACCGCCATCGAGCCGCGCAAGCCCCGCCGCGGTAAAGAGATAGAAGTACACGTACATGGTGTACGCGTGCACCAGGAGCACCGCCACTGGGCCGCTCAGGCGCCACGGGGGTGCCGCCATGCCCAGCGCCGCCTGCACGCCGCGCGTCAGCAGCCCGCTCTCGCCGTACAGGAAGAGGAAGGAGATGGTTCCCACCAGCGGCGGCAGCAGCACCGGGAGCGCCGCCAGCGCGCCCAGCACCTTTCGCCCCGGGAAGTCACGCCGCGCAAAGAGGAATGCGAGCGGTACCCCGATCGCTCCCGAGAGGACGACGCTGGCGAGCGAGATCCACACGCTGGCCCACAGCGCTTGCAGCTCCGATCCGCTTCCAAAGAACCGCCTGTAGTGCTCCGTCGTGACCCGCCCGCCGTCCAGGAAGCTGTCGCCCAGCACCCACACGTTCGGGTACAGCACCAGCCAGACGAGGATGACGATGACCGGCGCCGCCAGCATCCATCCGCCGGGGGCGCGCGCGCGTGTCCTTCCACGCTCGACAGGGAGCGGGGCGGGGACCTGGGTACTCACGAGGGGTCCCGGAGGCTCTTCGCCATAAGGATGTCCGGCTTGCCGGGCCCGTTCGCGTCGGGGATCACGCCGGCGACTTCGAAGCCCATGCGCTGGTAAAAGGTGAACGGGTGGCCGCGCAGGTCGCGGAGCTCGCGAAGCTTGTCCAGCACGCCCGGGTAGAGGTCGGCGCCGCCAAGCGTGGTGCGGTCGTTCTCGTCGTCCGTGCCCAGGAAGAGCGTGAGGGCGCCTTCCGCGCGTGCCTGCCGCGCGAGCTCGTGGACCAGCGCGCGTCCGATCCCGCGTCCGCGCAGGTCGCTCCGCACCACCATCGGGTGCAGCTCCCAGACCTTTCCGTCGTACATGCGGATCGCGCCGATCCACCCCACCACGTGGCCGTCTTCATCGCGCGCGATCCAGGCGCTGCGGTCGCCGCGCGTGCACTCGCTCGCCTCCTCCAGCGCGGATTCCAGGTCCGGCCAGGCATTCGGCCAGTCCTCGCGGAAGCCGTCAAACAGCAGCTCCGCCGCGTCGCGAAGCGCCGCCTCGTCGTCCGCGCGCAGCGGCTCGATGCGAATGCTCATGCGGGGTACGCCACGGCTGCGGCGCCCGGGGCGAGCGTCAGCCGCACGGGCTGGCCCGGCGAAGCGTCCCCAGGGCCGCCCTGCACCAGCGCCTCGCTCCCATCCGCGAACCCGACGCGGTAAAAGGTGGCCGAGCCGGCGAATCGCCTGTCCAGGACGTGCCCGTCGAGCGCATCGCCCTCCGGCGCGCCCGCGACGCTCATCGCCTCCGGCCGCACCATCAGCCGCACCGCAGACGCCTGCCCCGCCCCGTCCGCGCGCACGGCCCGCCACCGCTGCCCCGTCTCCAGCCGGCAGAGCAGCATCCCGCCCTCCTCCGACTCCACGATGGCGGGGAAGAAGTTGGCGCGCCCCAGGAACGACGCGACGAAGGGGTTGGCGGGGCGCGCGTACAGCTCCTCGGGCGTGCCGAGCTGCTGCAGCCTGCCGCCGTTCAGCACGGCGATGCGGTCGGAGAGGGCGAACGCCTCCTCCTGGTCGTGCGTCACGAACACCGCGGTCATCCTCAGCTCCTTGAGGAGCGCGCGGATCTCGGTACGGGTGCGCTCGCGCAGGGCGGCGTCGAGGTTGGAGAGCGGCTCGTCGAGGAGGAGGAGGGGCGGCTCGGGCGCCAGCGCGCGCGCCAGGGCTACGCGCTGCTGCTGGCCGCCGGAGAGCTCCTGCACCTTGCGCCGCTCGTATCCCGCCAGCTCCACCCGCTCCAGCGCCCTCGCCACCCGCGCGTCCACGTCGCGCCCGCCGCGCGCGCGCAGCCCGAACGCCACGTTCTCCCCCACGTCCATGTGCGGAAATAGCGCGTAGTTCTGGAAGACCATCCCCACGTCCCTGCGCTGCGGCGGCAGGCCGGTGACGTCGCGCCCGTTCACCCACACCTGCCCCGACGTGGGGTGCTCGAAGCCGGCGACCATGCGCAGCGTCGTCGTCTTGCCGCACCCGCTGGGCCCGAGGAGCGTGAGGAACTCCCCCGCCGCCACCTCCAGCGACACGTCGTCCACCGCGGTGGTGTCGCCGAAGCGGCGGGATAGGGAGTCGAGGCGGAGCATGAAGTCAGTGCGTGAGTGCGTGAGTGCGCCGAAAGGCCCCCTCCCCCCGACCCCCTCCCCCGCCTGCGGGGGCGCAGGGCGGGTGAGGGGGAGAATCCCGTGCGAGGCGCGTAGGTCCCGGTAGGGGCGCGATTCATCGCGCCCGTGTCACGGGCTGCACCGGCGCCCGCACCTGTGCACCGATGCCGTAGGGGCAGACCTGCGTGTCTGCCCATCCTCGCCCCGGCACCAATCCCGTAGGGGCGGCCCCGCGTGGCCGCCCGTGCCCCGCCCCCGCTCCGACCCCCGTCGCGCGGCCCCGATAAACTCCCCCTCTCTCGATAACAGAGGCGCCAGCCTCTCCTGTTATCGGGAGAGGGGGGCCGGGGGGGTGAGGGCCCCTACCGCCCCTTCCCCCGCACGTGCTCGTCCCAGTGCCGCATCCACTCCGGCGAGCGCTGCTGGAGGCGGGCCCAGTCCATCGACTCGGGCTTGATCTGGGCGCGGGCCTGGCGCAGGCGCTCGGGGAGCGAATCGGCCGGGATGTCGGTGCGGGCGGGGAGGCGGGCGAAGTCGCGCGCGGCGGCCAGCACCGCGGGGGTGCCGCCCACGAACTCGGCGAACTCCTGCGCCCGCTTCGCGTTCGGCGCGCCACGCACCACCGCCACCGCGTCCACCAGCAGCGGCGTGCCGCTACGCGGGAAGACGTAGGCGATGGGGTACTTGCCCTGCAGCGCGTCGATGTCCGGCATGTCCCACAGCGTGATCAGACCCTCCTGGCGCGCCAGCTTCTGGTACAGGAGCGTGGGGTTCAGGACGTAGTCCTTGGTGTGCGCATCGAGCCGGCGGAGCCACTGGAAGCCCTGCGCCGTGTCACCAGTGGCGCGTACGCTGCGGTCGATGATCATCCCGAAGATGGTGCGCATGGTGCCGCTCGCCATCGGATCGCGGATCAGCACCTTGCCCTTCCACTTGGGGTCCAGCACCTCGTCCCAGTCCTTGGGCGCATCCGCGGCGGAGACGATGGCGGAGTTGTACGCGATCACCTCGGGCGTGACGTAAGTGCCGTACCAGTAGCCCCTTGGATCTTTTGCGTCGGCGGGGAGGCCGGCGGCCCAGGTGGGGGTGAAGCGCGCCAGGAGCGAGTCGCGCGCGGCGTCCTCGAAGGTGCCCGCGGGCGCGCCCCACCACACGTCCGCCTGCGGGTTCGCGCGCTCGCTGCGAAGACGGTCCAGCACCTCCTGCGAGCCCATGTCCACCGTCTGCACGTCGACTTCGGGGTGCAGCGCCTCGTAGCGCTTCTCGAACGCCTGCAGCATG
Organism: Longimicrobium sp.; assembly: GCA_036387335.1. NCBI lineage: Bacteria > Pseudomonadati > Gemmatimonadota > Longimicrobiia > Longimicrobiales > Longimicrobiaceae > Longimicrobium > Longimicrobium sp. The sequence continues at coordinate 1,207 of DASVTZ010000099.1, read as the reverse complement.
TCGCGCCCGTGCGGCGAATACACGGTCAGCGTCTCGCGCCCGTCCCCGCACGAGGCGAGGAGGAGGGCGGCGAACGCGGCGGTGCGTCGGATCATCGGGCTCGTGGTGTTGGTGCGCATCATGGGGCGTTGCCGGCTGTCGCCTGACCCGTCTTCCCCAGCGCCAGCAGGTTCGCGAACAAACGCCACGCGCCCGGCACCCCCTCTGGAAGCTGCCGGAAGAAAGCCAGGCCGGTGTAGACGTACGTCCCCTGGCCGACCTTGGCCGCCAGCAGCCCGCCCCGCAGCGGCTCCTCGCCCGGGTCGCCCGTCTCCAGAAGCGGGGTGAAGCGCGGGTCCCACGTCTCCGCGAAGTAGAGGCCGCGCTCCTGCTCCCACCCCGCGAAGTCCGCGTCGGTGATGCGGTTGGGCGTGGTGAACAGCGGGTGCGACGGGTCCAGCAGGCGAACCGGCGCGTTCTCGTCGGTCACGCGGCCGTGCGGACGGGCCATGGTGAGCGGATACGGGGCGAAGTTGCCTTCGACCAGCTCGTATTTGTTGTATTGCACAACCAACGTCCCCCCACGCCGCACCCAGTCCAGCAGGCGGGCGTTGTGGCGGGCGAGATCGGGACGCACCTCGTACGCTCGGCTCCCGGCCACGATCACGTCGAACCGGTTCAGATCGCCGCTTCCGAGCGCATCGTCGTCGAGCAGGGTGGGGCGAATGCCGAGCTGCGCGAGGACGCCGGGGCCTTCCTCACCCGCGCCCTCGATGTAGCCCACCCGCAGCCCCGCGGGGACGCGCACGTCGAACGCGCGCACCCGCGTGGACGCGTCCGAGTACAGCGGCCGCGCGCGGACGTGAGGATAGTCCACCATCTGCACCGCGCGGGTGAAGCGGCGCCCATCCGCGGCCTGGAAGACGGCGGACATCGGGTAGTCGCCGGCGCGGAGAGCGGCGGGGGCGCGGACGGTGAACTCGGCCTCCTTCACCTCGCCGGGGGCGGCAAAGGACACCGGGAGCGAGGCGGGCTGGGCGGTCCATCCCGCCGGCAGCTCCAGCCGCAGCGTCCCGCCGATGCCGCCGGGCGCCTCGCTAGCCAGGTCCACGCGCAGCCGGAAGCTGTGCTCGCCGGAGAGCGGGAGGATGCGCACCGCGCGCTCCGTCCGCACCGAGACGGCGGGGACGACCATCACCGGACGGCGCAGCTCGCCCTGGCGCAGGTC
>DASVTZ010000098.1 GCA_036387335.1 Longimicrobium sp. | reverse complement strand
ATCGCGACCGTGGCGGCGCCCGCGTCGCTCGTGGCGTGCGCGGAGGCGGAGGGGGCGCAGGACAAGGCCAATTCGTACGAAGAGATCACGCAGTACAACAACTTCTACGAGTTCGGCACGGACAAGGAAGATCCCGCGCGCCTGGCGCCGCGCCTTCTCAAGACGCGGCCGTGGACGGTCAGCATCGAGGGGCTCTGCCGCAAGCCCGGTCGCTATCCCATCGACACCCTCATCCGCGCAAACCGCGTGCAGGACCGCACCTACCGGCTGCGCTGCGTGGAGGCGTGGTCGCTGGTGGTTCCCTGGCAGGGGATCCCGCTGCGCGACGTGCTCGCCCGCGCCGAGCCCCTCCCGGGTGCGCGCTTCGTGGAGTTCACCACGCTGCACGACCCGCGGCAGATGCCCGGGCAGCAGCGCGGCGTGCTGGAGTGGCCGTACGTGGAGGGGCTGCGCATGGACGAGGCGATGCACCCGCTGACGCTGCTCGCCACGGGGATCTACGGCAAACCGCTCCCGGCGCAGAACGGCGCGCCGCTGCGGCTGGTGGTGCCGTGGAAGTACGGCTTCAAGTCCATCAAGAGCATCGTGCGCATCCGCTTTACGGACCGGCAGCCGCGCACGGCGTGGAACGTGTCCGCGCCCAACGAGTACGGCTTCTACGCCAACGTCAATCCGCAGGTGGACCACCCGCGCTGGAGCCAGGCGCGCGAGCGGCGCATCGGCACCTTTCTGCGCAGGCCGACGCTGATGTTCAACGGCTACGCGGACCAGGTGGCGGGGCTGTACCGCGGAATGGACCTCCGGAGGAACTTCTAGGTGGCACGCGCGCTGGACCGCGCCGCGAAGCCGGCGGCGTGGCTCCTGGGGCTCACCCCGCTCGTCATCCTGGCGACGGGCGGGATCGGGGTGGACCCTATCGAGACGGTGACGCACCTCACCGGCTTCTGGGCGCTCACGCTGCTGATGTCGTCGCTTGCCATCACCCCCCTCAGACGGCTGACGGGGTGGAACGGGATCATCGGCGCGAGGAAGGTGCTGGGGAATTTCGCCTTCTTCTACGCCGTGCTGCACTTCGCCACGTACCTGGTGGACCAGTCGTTCTCCTGGGGCTTCATCGTGGCGGATGTCGTGAAGCACCCGTGGGTGACGGTGGGGTTCACGGCGCTGCTCATCCTGTTGCCGCTGGCGCTCACCTCCAGCCAGCGCGCGATCCGGCGGATGGGAAAACGCTGGCAGAAGCTGCACCGAATGGTTTATGTTGCAGCGGGGCTCGGCGTGCTGCACTTCTTCCTGCTTGTAAAAAAGGATGTTGTGCCGCCGCTGATCTTCGCGGGCGTCTTCGCGGGGCTGATGGCGTTCCGTTACGAGCTGGTCACCGGCAAGCCGAAACGGGCGCCCGCGCGGACGCGTCGCGAAACACCCGCGGTCCGCGTCCCGTAGCAGCCACCGAGCGGCACCCGCACATCCGGAACGAAGAAGGAGAGAGCCATGACCCCCGATCTCGCCCCGATGATCGTCATGACGACCGGGATCATCACCACCGGCGCCGTGCTGATCCTGCGTCCCATCTCCAAGCGGCTGGGGCGTCTGCTGGAGGTGATGGCCGAGCAGCGGCTGAGGCCCGCGCCGCCGCCCCCGCCCGCGGACATGGCGCAGATCCGCGACCTCCTCACCGGGATCGACAACCGGCTCTCGGTGATGGAGGAGCGCCAGGACTTCGCCGAAGCGCTCCTCTCCTCGGGCGAGGGGCGCGTGATCGGGGTGCAGGTGCCGCAGGAGCGCAACTGAGACGCCACGTCCGTCCACACCCGCGAGGGGCTCCGCCGGCCGCGGAGCCCCTTCGCTTTTACGGCAGCCCATGAGCCACGCATTGCGGCGCCGCAGGCGCCTCTTCCTCCACGAAGTCCGCGAGCTGGCGCGGATCGCGGGTCCCATCGTCGTGGCCCAATTGGGCGGGATCGCGATGAACACCACCGACACCATCATGGTGGGCCGCCTGGGCGCCACCGCGCTGGCGGCGGCGGGGATCGCCAGCTCCCTCCAGTTCGCGATGATCGTGGTGTGCAACGGCATCGTGATGGGGATGAGCCCGCTGGTGAGCCAGGCCTTCGGCGCCGGCGACCGCGACGAGTGCCGCCGCGTGCTGGTGCAGGGACTCTGGCTGGCCGCCGCGCTCGCCATCCCGGGCACGCTGCTGTCGGTGTCTGGCCGGCGGGTGTCGCTCCTCCTCGGCCAGGCGCCGGAGGTGGCGCTGCTGGCGGGCGACTACCTGGCCGCGCTCGCCCCCGGGGTGCTGCCGCTCCTCCTCTTCATGGCCTTCCGCCAGTACCTGGAGGGCATGGGCGTGTCGCGGCCGGCGATGTGGCTGAGCTTCGTGGGGGTGACGCTGAACGTGCTGGGAAACTGGGCGCTGATCTGGGGCGTCCCCGGCGTGGTGCGGCCGCTCGGCGTGGTCGGCTCCGGCATCGCGACCTCGGCCGTGCGCTGGGCGATGCTCGCGGGGATGATCGTCTACGTCCTTCGCGCCTCCGGGCTGCACCCGTTCCGCGGCGTGTCGCTGCGGCCGGTGGTCGCGCGGCTGCGGCGGATCACGGGGCTGGGGGTGCCCGTGGGCGCGCAGCTCGGCGCCGAGGTGGGGATCTTTGCCCTCTCCGCGGTAATGATGGGGTGGTTGGGCGCCCTGCAGCTCGCCGCGCACCAGGTGACGATCAGCATCGCCTCCACCACCTACATGGTGCCGCTGGGGGCCAGCATCGCGGGATCGGTGCGGGTGGGGCAGCACGTGGGGGCGGGGAACGCGCGCGGGGTGCACCGCGCCGCGCTGGCGACGTACCTGGTGGCGCTCTCCTTCATGGCGGCGTGCGCGCTCCTCTTCGTGACCTGGCCCGAGGCGGTGGTCGGCCTCTACACCGACGACCCGCGCATCGTCACGCTGGCCAGCACGCTCCTCCTGCTTGCCGCGCTCTTCCAGCTCTTCGACGGCGCCCAGGTCGCCGGCATCTGCGTCCTCCGCGGCGCCGCCGACACGCGCATTCCCATGTGGATCACGCTGCTGGGCTACTGGGGCGTGGGCTTCCCGGTGGCGTACTGGCTGGGCTTCCACACCCCGCTCGCCCACGTCGGCATCTGGGCCGGACTGGTGGCGTCCCTCGCGGTCGTCGCGCTGCTGATGGCGCTGCGGGTGCGGTGGGTGTTGTGGGGGCGGTAGGCCCTCACCCCCGGCTCGTTACACTCGCCTGCCCCCTCTCCCGATAACAGGAGAGGGCTGCGCCCTCGCCGATATCGAGAGAGGGGGCTTGGGTTTGCGAAGGGCCCCCTCCCCCCGGCCCCCTCCCCCGCCTGCGGGGGCGCAGGGCGGGTGAGGGGGAGAACTGCGGGGCGCCCTCACGCAGATCCGGTAGGGGCGCGATTCATCGCGCCCGTGTTCGACGCTGCTCCGACACCCGCGACGACGAACGAATAGCGGTAGGGGCAGACCTGCGTGTCTGCCCACCCTTTCCGCCACCCCGACCTACGCCCTTCGCGCACCCAAACCCGTAGGGGCCGCCCCACGTGGCTGCCCGTGCCCGCCCCGGCCCCACCGCCTGCCACCGCGCACCAACGCACGCAAAACGCCCCTCCCCCAGGCGGTTTTGGGGGAGGGGCCGCGAGGTGACGAGCGGGGGAGGGGGCCCCGCCCCCAGCCCCCCTACCCCGCGTCCCGGTTGAACGCCGGCACCAGCCCTGGCGCCGGTGCGCGCGCTGCGAGCTGGGGCCGCGCGTGCCACTCGTGCGCCAGGTCGCGCATCAACAGGGCGCAGTCGAAGGCGATGGAGCCCTCGGGGAAGCGGGTGCGGTCGTCGAAGAAGCTGCTCTCCACCAGGTCCACGTCCAGCGGCTCCACGCTCCAGTTCTGCGTGCGCAGCTCCATCCCCTCGAAGCCGCCCAGGTCGCGCCGCGGCGAGTAGCCCAGGGCGCCGTGCTGAAAGAAGTCGGAGGCCTCCCAGCGCGACGTGAAGATGGAGCCGGGCGGCAAGGCGTGGCTCACCTGCCCGCGCACGGCGATCCGCGTGGCGCCGTCGCGGCTGCGGACGGCGACGCTCAGGCCGCCGTCCCACTCACGGACTTCGAAGCGGGCGCGCCGGTGCACGCCGGGGAAGAGGCGCCCGCCCGCCAGCACGTTCAGGCCGCTCGACGTGTCGCGCCGCGGCACGTACACGCCTTCGCACACGCCGTCCTCACCGTCCCACTCGACGGCGATGCGGTGGGCGGCGTTCTCGGAGCCGACGCCCACGAGCGCGGGAAGGCCACGCGGACGCACCTCGCGCAGCCGGATCAGGCAGATCCCCGCGACGGCGTGGCCGCGCACCAGCTTGGGGCGAAACGGCGCGGGGAGGATTCCAGCCAGCGCGTCCGGCGCGATCCGGTAGTTCACCAGGACGCGCCGGTCGATCCATCCCGCCACCACGGGTTTCATCATCGCGAGCTTCGGGTGAGGTGCGTGCGCGGATGCGCGCGGCGTCACACAGCGTAGCCCGCAGCGGGGCGGCCCGTCAACACCCGCGTCGTTACGGCCCCCGCCTGGCGAACGCGTGCTCGAAGCTGAGATAGAGGAATACGCTCCGTTCGCCGCTGCTGGGGCCGACGCCGATGGGGAAGGCCAGGCCCGGCACGATCTGGAGGCCGGACGGCAGATCGACGGCGCCGCGCACCCCCGGCGACACCAGGAGCTCGCTCGCCGTCTGCGTGTCGCCCGGGCCCACGACCTCCTGTGCACGCGTCCACGATGCTTCCAGCATGAAGTTGAGCTTCGGCCTCGCCAGCCAGATGATGCTCTGCGCCAGCGTGTAGTCCAGCGCAGCGGCGAGGTTGCCGGCCTCGTCGTGGGCGCGCGGCGTGAGCGTGGCGCCCGCGTTGGAGTGCGCAACGAGCGACGCGGGGAGCTCGGCGCTGAACGGCAGGTTCACCTGCAGCCCCACGCCCCCCGTCCCGCGCCCCTCTCGGCTCGAGCCCGTCGGCAGCAGCAGCGTCAGCCGCGGCGCGAACGCCGTCGATGCGTCCAGCGGCCCGGCTTGATAGCGGTAGTTCAGCGCGACGTCCCCGAGCCCGACGTCGCCGTCCGCGCCTGACGTCGGAATCGTGTAGCTGAGCTGGTGGCGCTGGCTGCGAAACGGCCATTCCTGCGTGAACGCGTACTCCCAGCCCCCACCCTCCGCGCGCGCAAAGGTGTTGATGTGCTGCACCACCCCGCGTTCCTGGTTGTACGCTTCCTCTACCAGGAAGCTGTTGTCCTGGATGGGCGCGGGCGGCCCGGGAGTCTGGGCCGCGGCGGTCGCGCCGGTGGCCAGTAGGAGCAGCAGGAAACGAGGCAGATGGAGCCGAACCGCGCTGGGTGACGCCACGGCGTCTCAGCTCCAGTCGGGCTTGTACGCCGTGCTTCCGGCGTACGCCCCCCGCGCGGCCGTCCCGCCGACCGGCATCGCGCTTTCGCGGCTGCGGAGCGCTTCCTCGGCGGCGGCTTCGACCTCGGCGGAGACGTCGGACTCGATGGACTCAAGCCGGGAGCGGTCGATGCCCTCGTCCACAAGCCAGGTTTCGAACATCCCGATGGGGTCGCGTCGGCCCCACGTCTGGAAGAGCTCAGGCTCGAAGAGGGCGCGTGCTTCGCGCTCGTCGTGCGTGGCGTGGCCGCCCATGCGAAAGGTCTCGGCCACCAGCAGCGTGACCCCCTCGCCGGCGCGCGCCCGGTCCGCGGCCAGGCGCGTGGCGGCGAAGGCGTCCAGCACGTGGTTCCCGTCGAAGATGGCGCCCGCCACGCCGTACATCGCCGGCCAGTCATGAAAGGAGCCGGCGGCGTGCACTTTGAGCCGCGTGCCCAGGGCGATCTGGTTGTTCTGGATGATGAAGAGGGCGGGGAGGCGGCGCACGGCGGCCAGGTTGATTCCCTCGTGGAACGCCGCCGTCTTGGTGGAGCCGTCGCCGATCCAGGTGAGCCCCACGCGGTCCTCGCCGCGGATCTGGAAGGAGAGCGCCACCCCCGCGATCACCGGCACCACGTCGCCCACGTGCGAAATGGGGGCGAGGACTCCGTACTCCAGGTCGCCCACGTGCAGGTCGCGCCCGCCAGCGGGGGCGTCGCCCGCGCCCAGGTAGGTGCGGAAGATGTCGGCCACGGGCATCCCGAACTCGTGGCAGGCGCCGCAGTTGCGGATCATGGGCGCCACCACGTCGCGCCCCGGCCCGGACCTGCGCAGCGCGTGCACCGGCCCGATGGTGGCCGCCTCCTCGCCCACGCCGAGCCACGCCTTGGAGATCACCCCGCTCTTGACCCACCGCTTGAGCGCGATCTCGTGCAGGCGGTTGCGCAGCAGGCCGGCGTACATGGCGAGGAGATCGTCTTCCGCCAGCGCACGCACGACGGCGCCGCGCTCCGGGTCCGCATCGATGCGCGCGCGGAAGTCGCGCATCGTGTCGGGGTCCGGCTGCCAGTTCTGATACTCGGGCGGGTCGTACGCGGCGAAGCGCTTCATGGTACGCGGTGGTAGCGTGGCGTCAGGAGGAGCGCCGGGAGCATACGCCCGCCTTCCGCGCCGCGCAATCCTGCGACAGCGGTGCGGTTTACCGCGGCAGGCCGGCCTCCACCGGGAGCGTCGGCTCGGCGGGCATGGCGGCTTCGGCGTCGCTCTCGTCGTGGATGGAGCGGCTGATGTGCGTCGCCATCACGTCCAGCTCCGAGCGCGACGGGATCTCGGCGTCCGGGTTGGGAAGCTGAAGGGGGAAGGGCGCCCCGTGCGGCACCGGGATCAGGTGCAGGTGGAAGTGGAAGACGTCCTGCCCGCCATCAGCCCCGTTGGGGGAGAAGAGGTTGACCGCGCGGCACCCCGTGGCGCGCCGCAGCCCAGGAAGGATGCGCTTCGCCACCGCGAAGGTGCGCGTCGCCAGCTCCTCCGGCACGTAGAAGAGGTTCTTGTAGTGCGCCTTGGGCACCACCAGCACGTGCCCCCGGTGCAGCGGCTGCACGTCCAGAAAGGCGATCACCTCTTCGTCCTCGTGGATGATGCTCACCGTCTCGTCGCCGCCGATGATGCGGCAGAAGACGCAGGTGGGGTTCTGGTTGGGATCGGCCACGCCGCCCTCCGGTCGCTCGCGGGAATGGAGAAGGTGCGCGGCGTTGCGGGCCGCGCTTTCGGCCGCGCGGGTTTGCAAGAGGCAGGCCCGCCCCGCCGCGGCGCGAGGGTTGCCAGCGACCCCGCGCACGGGCGAGATTGGCGCCGCGGTTCGCCGGACCACACTTCCACGCGCACGATGCCCAAGACGCAAGCCATCCGCGGGGCCACCGAGAGCACGCCCAGCGTGACCCCCCTCTTTCCGCTGCTCCTGCTGGAGACCCTCCGCGACATGGACCGTCCGGAGGAGGTGCTGGAAGGGGAGGACCTTACGGCCAGCATGCCGCGCCGCCTGGGCTTGAGCGACGTGGTCTACGTGCAGATCCACCGCTTCCGCGAGGAGGTGCGCCGCAAGCGCCTGCAGTCCGCCGCCACGGTGGAGGACCTGATCCGCCTGGTGATCAAGCGCCACGACGCCGACGCGATCTTCCAGGAGGCGGGGCGGCGGGTGGCGCGCCGATTCTGGCAGGAGCGCTCCAGGGCCGCCCGCCGCCTGGTGCGCCTCCTTCCCCCCGCCCTGGCCCTGCGCAGCGCCCGCAACGCCGCCCGGCGCCTCTTCCGGCAGATGCAGGGCACGGCGTGGCTGGAGGTGCGCGGCAAGCCCCCCACGGTGCGCATGGTGAGTCCCATGACCTTTCGCGCGGACCCCGGCGGCGCCGCCTGCGCCTTCTACGCCGGCGCCCTCTCCGAGCTCCTGCGCGAGTACACCGGCAAGGACCACGACGTCGCCCACCTCCACTGCCAGTCCCAGGGCGCCGACGCGTGCGAGTGGGGGACGGGGTGAGGGGTGGGGGAACCTGGGCGAGTAAACTCGCGGCAACAACAGCACAAAGTCCGCCCGCGCGGACTCGCGGGCGAGATCCCGGCCGGGCCAGGAAGGTAGGGGCGCGATCATCGCGCCCGTCCTCGGCGTTTCGGGACGTTCGCGTTCGGCACAGATCCCGTAGGGGCAGCCCCGCGTGGCTGCCCGTGCCCGGCCGTGCGCCGCAGCCCGCCTCCAGGAGCGAACCAATCCGTCGCTCGAAAACGCACTAACGCACTAACGCACTTCCCCTTCCTCACTCCTCGATCGGCCCCGACCTCATCTTCTTCACCTGCGAGCGCTGCTTCTTGGCGCGCAGCCTCGCCTCGGCGGCGCCGCGGGGCGGGCGCGTCTTTTTGCGCTTCTTGGGGACGACCAGCGCCTCGCGCAGCAGGTCGGCGAAGCGGCCGGTGACGGCTTCCTTGTTCTGATGCTGGCTGCGGTGCTCGCTCGCGGCCAGCAGGAGCGTCCCCTCGCCGCTGATGCGGTTGGCGAGCTTGGTACGGATCAGCTCGCGCTGCTCCTCGGTGATGCTGGGGGATGCGCCCACGTCCCACACCAGCTCCACGCGCGTGGAGCTGGTGTTGACGTGCTGGCCGCCGGGACCCCCCGAACGCGTGGCGCGGTAGGTCAGCTCCGAACGGGGGATCCACAGCCCATCGTTGACCGCGATCAGGCCATCGTCGCTCATCGGGAGGTTACGGCGCCTCCACCTGCTGCACCCGCACGTCGAAGATCAGGGTGGAGTTGGCCGGGGCCCCCGCGAACAGCGGCGGGCGCGCGGCCAGCGCCTGCGGGCCGTACCCCAGCCCGGGGGGGACGATCAGCCGCCGCTGCCCGCCCGCCTTCATCCCGATGAGCCCTTCCTCGAAGCCCGGGATGAAGCGCTGGCCTTCGCGTCCCAGCTCGAAGGTGAGCGCCTGGCCCGTCTCCAGGCTGTCGACCACGGCGCCGCTCTGCAGCATCAGGACGTAGCGCAGGCTCACGCCCCGGCACGACACCAGGGCCGGGCCGGTTCCCGCCTGCAGCTCCAGGTAGCGGAGGCCGCTGGCGGTGGTCACCGTGTCGCCGTTGGTGCGAGCCACGGTGCTGGTGATCTCCTCGCACTGCGGAACGAGCGGGTCGTTCTCGCAGGCGGCCGCGACGGCGCACAGGGCCGCGAAGGCAAGGAAGTAGCGAGCTCGCATGGGTCCTCGGGGGAAACGAAGAAGGTGAAGGGGCGCCCGGGGCGCAGGCCCGGCCATGGACGCCAGAACCGGGCCGGAGGCCGGGGCACGCTCCTCGCAACGGCGTGCGTCCGCAAACCGCCAGCCTGCAAGGAAACGAATGAACCGACCGCCCGTCAATACCCCGAGCCCCCCGGTGCGCGCCGCAGCGCCCCGCCACTACCACCTGATCGGCATCGCCGGCACCGCCATGGCTTCGCTGGCCGGGCTGCTGCGCGCCGCCGGCCACACGGTCACCGGCTCGGACGAGAACGTGTACCCGCCCATGTCCGACCAGCTCCGCGAGCTGGGGATCCGCTACGCCGAGGGGTACGGCGCGGCCAACCTGGAGCCGCGGCCGGACTGGGTGGTGGTGGGGAACGCCATCTCGCGTGGCAACGAGGAGCTGGAAGCGGTGCTGGACCGGCGCCTCCCCTACACGTCGGCCGCGGCCACGATCAAGGAAGAGTTCCTCCGCGCCCGAATGCCGCTGGCGGTGGGGGGGACGCACGGCAAGACGACCACCACCTCGCTGCTGGCGTGGGCGCTGGAGTCGGCGGGGCTCAATCCGTCGTTCCTCATCGGCGGCGTGGCGGAGAACTTCGGGACCTCCTTTCGCCTCACCGACTCCCCCTGGTTCGTGATCGAGGCCGACGAGTACGACACCGCGTACTTCGACAAGGGGCCGAAGATGTGGCATTACCTCCCCTACGCGGCCATCGTCAACAACGCCGAGTTCGACCACGCGGACATCTACCGCGACGAGGAGGCGTACCGCTTCGCCTTCGCCCGCTTCATCAACCTCGTGCCCCGCAACGGCACGCTGGTGGCCGGCTGGGACTCGCCGATGGTGCGCGACCTGGCGCCGAAGTCGTTCGCGCCGATCGAATCGTTCGGTTATGTGGAGGGCGAGGTATCCGCCGGCGGCGAGCACCCGCGCTGGACGGCGCGCGGCGTGGAGTTCGGGCCGGAAGGGACGCGCTTCACCGCCGTGCACGACGGCGAGGAGTGGGGCGTGGTGGAGACGCCGGTGACGGGCGCCATCAACGTGCGCAACATCCTGGCGGTGATCGCCGTCGCCGACTTCATCGGCGCCGACCGGGCCGGGGTGCTCGAGGGGCTGCGCACCTTTCGCAGCGTCAAGCGGAGGATGGAGGTGCGCGGCGAGGCGCGCGGCGTCACCGTGGTCGACGACTTCGCCCACCACCCCACGGCGGTGCGCGAGACCATCGAGGCGATCCGCCAGCGCTTCCGCGGCCGCCCGATCGTGGCCGTCTTCGAGCCGCGCTCGTACACGGCGCAGCGGCGCGAATTCCAGGACTCGTACCGCGACGCCTTCGCCGCGGCGGACCGGGTGGTGCTGGCGGGGCTCTTCCACCCCGAGCGCTACACCGAGGACACCGCGCTCAACCCCAACGAGCTGGTGGCCGCCTGGCGCGCCGCCGGCAAGCCCGCCGACTTCATCCCCGACCCCGACGAGATCGTCCGCCGTCTGGTGCCCGAGCTCAAGGGGAACGAGGTGGTGCTGGTGATGAGCAACGGCGGCTTCGGCGGCATCCACGGCAAGCTGCTGGACGCCCTCGCCGGCTGACGCAACACTTTCACGGACAGAAGCGGGGCTCCCGGACGATTCGGGAGCCCCGCCGCGCTTGCCGCGAACGCCGGCATTAGGCCAACATGTGTAGGGG